>VBDA01000078.1 GCA_005883655.1 Betaproteobacteria bacterium
TGTTCTTGTCGCGGCAGCAGGCTGTACCCTTCGATCTCGGCCGCATGTATCATCCATGGCTCGATCATCCGCCCGATTTCGTCGCTGCCAAAATGGTTGCAAGCCATGTCGGTAACGAGCGACGCGATAAGCTGGCGGCTGCCCCAGACGCTGCCATGGCGGATAAGCAACGCGGAGACGACGGTCGACAGCGCGCGGTATGCGGTTTGCTCTGCTCCGTCAGGGAGCGAGTGCGCCTTGGCCCCCCAAGTCGCGATGAGCTCGTCTGGGTCGCGCACGTCGGAGTCGGCGACCACGGTGGGTGCGCGGGCGCGTTTGAAAAAGCTCAGGAACTCACGTTTGGCTGTGGGCAGCGCGGAAGTCGAATCCGCGGCGGCGGCATCAAGGCCCGCCAGCTCATGGGTGACGATTTCCGATAGCCTGCGCTTCGCCGCATCGTAGATTGCATCGATCTCGCTCATTCTGGGCTCGATGCACCGGTTCAGAAGCACCCCGGTCATCTGCCTGAAATTGATGCCGAGATCTTCGATGCGCGATCCATCGGGAACCGAGAGATCGGCGGTTACGCGAATCAGGACTTCGTGCAGGGCCAGCCGCCGCGGTTGGAAGGTCACGAGCTCCGTGAATTCCAGGCCGGTGAGATCGCGCATTTCTTCGGCGTCGGCAAGGGACGTGAAGACGTTTTCCGGTCGGAAGATCGTGCAATAGTGGCGCAAGTGCGCTGGAATCTGCGATTGAATCCCCGGATTCCAGGGGCCGAATTGCGCATCGCCGGCATCTGCGGTGAAAGTCATCCTAATACCCGTGACGAACCTTATTTCTGTTGCAGATTGTCGAAGATGGGCTTTATGCGGATTTCCGCGTCCATCCAGAGCCGGGTGCAGGCGTTGGGATCGAAATAATACGCCGTAAGTGCGAGCTCCTGCAGCTTCTCACGCTCGCTGAGCGCGATGGCGCCAGTCCGCTATACCAGCGCCTGCGTGTCCGCATCGACAGGCAGCGCGTGGCCCGATATGTTCGCGCCCAACTTCGAGGCGAGAAACACAATTGCATGCGCAATGTCGTCGGCGGAAACAAGCCGGTGCAGCGACGTCTTAGCCAGCGCTTCCTCGCGCACGACATCGGCGGCGACTCCGCGCGCGGCTGCCTTGCTCGCGAATACGGCGTCGATGCGCGGTCCCGCGACCGAGCCCGGGCACAACGCGTTGACCCGGATGCCGTGAATCCCGAGCTCGATCGACAGCGATTTGGTCAAGCCGATCACGCCCCATTTCGTCGCCGCGTACGGTGTGCGCAGCGGAAATCCGAAGCGGCCCGCCGCCGAGGACAGGTTCGCGATGCTCGCGTTGGAGCTCTGCCTGAGCATCGGAATCGCCCGCTGCGCGCACAGGAACTGTCCGGTGAGATTGACCGCCAGCGTGCGTTCCCAGTCGCGCAAGGTGATGTCCTCGCACGCCGCCGTGGGCCCGGCGATGCCCGCGTTGTTGACCAGTGCGTCGAGGCCGCCGAGCGCGAGTTGGGTCTCATGGAACAGACGGGCGACGGACGTCGCGTCGGCAACGTCACAGGTGCTGCGGGAGATGCCCGGGTCGCTTGTCGCCAACGAGGCCAGCGCCGCCTCGTCAATGTCGCAAACATGCACATGCGCGCCTTCGCGCGCGAATGCGCGGGCGGTCGCGAGGCCGATGCCGGACGCGCCGGCGGTGACCAACACGCGCAATCCCTGCAGGTTCAGGTCCATCGCCGCTCCTTAAGGATCAGCCCGATCTGCAGCCACAGGTTTACAGCGGACCGCGGCGGGATTATAACTGCCATCGCAGTTGGGCGCTCCCGATCGGCCGCAGAGCCGCAGCGTCCGCTTCCATTCCTCGAGGAGAAATCATGGATCATCCGCTGGCAAGCCGTCGTCGTCGTCAACTCGTTCAGGGCGCCGCGGCCGCTGCCGCCGTCGGCAGCCTCGGATTTCCGGCCATCGTGCGCGGTCAATCCGACGCCATCCGTCTCGGCCATCTGACGCCGCGGGGCGTCAACCTCGCGGTCGAGGAGATCAACGCCGCCGGCGGCGTAATGGGCCGCAAAATCGAGTTGATCGCGGAGGACAGCGTCAACCCGCAGACGGCGTCGACCAAGGCGGAGCGGCTGATCGAGCGCGACAAAGTCGTCGCGATTATCGGCGAGATCAGCTCGGCTTCGGGTCTCGCGATCGCGCAGGTCGCGCAGCGCAACCGCACGATATTCTTCAACACGGGCTGCAACTCCGACGAGCTGCGCGGCAAGTCGTGCAATCGTTTCATGTTCCACACCGAGGCCGCGAACAGCATGTATGTCAACGCCGAGGGCCGCGCTCTCTTGCGTGACGGCATGGTCAAAGGCAAGAAGTGGTACAGCCTGACCGCTGATTACGCGTTCGGCCACGATCTTCTGCGCGTCGCCAAGCGCTTCATGCAGGCGAACGGCGCCGAATTCGTGGCCGACGAGCTGGTGGCCACCGACGCTGCGGATTTCTCCGGCTATCTGCTCAAGATCCGCAACGCCAAGCCGGACCTCGTGATCTCCAATCTGGCGGGCACGCAGATCACCAACTTCCTGAAGCAGTACGTGGAATACGGCTTGAAATTTCCGGTCGCCGGGTTCGCATTCGACACCGCTGTGGCGTGGGGCGCGGGAAAGGGCAACGTGCTTGGCATCTGGCCGCTGGTGTGGGATTCGCAGGTGAACACTCCGGCGTCGCGGAAATTCACGGAGGCGTTCGTGAAAAAGAACGGCAAGCCGCCGGAGAATCAGGCCTGGGGCGACTATCTGTCGACCAAGCATCTCGCGCAGGCGATGAACGAGATCAAGAGCACGGATTCGACCAAGGTCGTCGAGCACCTGGAAAAGGGCGCCAAGTTCGACCTCCTCAAGACGCGCGAGGGTTACTACCGCAACTGGGACCATCAGTTGATGATGGAAATGTATACGCTGACCTTCAAGCCACCGGAGCAGGTCAAGGACAAGTGGGATCTCTTCACGCTGTCCGCGCCGGTGCCGGGGCCGAACGAAAGCCTGGAAGTAATAGCGCCGACGCGCGAGGAGAACAACTGCATCATGCCGGCCTGAGTTGGCGCGAGACGTGACGCGTCTTCATTGGTTGCACACATGAGCCGTCATTCCCGCTCATTCACGTAACTAAGCGGGAATCCAGTGTCTTTGGAGCAAACGTCGCTGGGTCCCGGCTTGGCCGTTCCTCGAAACTTCGCCCTTCGGGCTCGTTTTCGCGGGGACGACGGACAAATGGCGGCTCGCGCTTAAATCATGCTCGTCCAGATTCTCGAGCAGGTCATCAACGGCCTGCTCGCCGGTGCCTATTACCTGTTGATCGCGCTGGGCCTCTCGCTCATCTTTTCACTGGGCGGCCTGGTCAATCTCGCCCACGGGGCGTTCTACGCGCTGGGTGCATACCTCGCGATCGTGCTGGCCGAACATGTCGGCTTTGCCGGCGCGTTCGTGCTCTCGCCGCTCGCCGTCGCGCTAATCGGCCTCCTGATCGAGCGCTTTCTGTTCCGGCGCTTCTACCGCGAGGACCCGGCGCTGGGCCTGTTGCTGACGTTCGGCCTCGCGATGGTGGCGGAGCAATCGCTGCGCTGGGTCTTCGGGGCCGCGCCGATTCCATTCTCGATCCCTCCGGCGCTCAAGGGACAGATTCTCGTCGGCGACTTCATCTATTCGCGCTACCGGCTGCTGATGCTCGCGGTCGCCGCGACAGCGGTCGCCGCCCTGTGGTACCTACTGCAGCGAACGCCGTTCGGTCGCGTGGTGCGCGCCGGCGTCCAGAATCCCGACATGGTGGCGGCGCTGGGCATTTCGCTGGCTCCCTACATGGCGAGCATCGTCGGCATCAGCGTCGGATTGGCGGCGCTGGCCGGCGTGCTGCTGGCGCCGATCTCGGGCGTGCACCCGGCGATGGGCGCCGAGATCCTGACCGCATCGTTCGTCGTCGTGGTGATCGGCGGCCTGGGCTCGTTCTGGGGGGTGGTCCTGGCGGCGCTGATCGTTGGCGTCGTCCGCGGACTCACCGTCTATTTCTTCCCGCCGGCCGCTGAAGCGTCGATGTACGTGCTGATGCTTCTGGTGCTGCTGTTCCGGCCGCGCGGGCTCTTCGGCGAGCGGATTCAGCGCTTCGAATGATTGCGCTGCGCTCGCCCGTCGTCCTGGCCGGGATGGCGATGATCGTGTTGCCGTTCGCGCTGCTCTCGGGCGGACTGACGATGACCAGCGCCACCGATGTGGTGATCTTTGCCATCGCGTGCATGGCGCTCAATGTGCTGGTTGGCCATACCGGGCTCGTCTCCTTCGGCCACGGCGCCTGGTTCGGGCTCGGCGCGTATGCGGCGGCGCTCGCGCAACGGCACTGGTTTCCGGGATCCATGCTGTGGCCGGCGCTGTTCGCGCTTGCGTTCCTCGCCGTGGCCGGCATCGTGGTCGGATTTTTCGTGCTGCGCCGCCGCGGCGTCTATTTTTCGCTGCTCACGCTCGCGTTCTCCGCGCTGACGTATGCGATTGCCTTCCGCTGGACGGCATTTACCGGCGGCGAAAACGGACTGGGCGGCGTAACCCGCGCCAACTGGCTCGGCGTCGACCTCGAGAACCGCTGGGTCTACTACACGCTGGTCGCGCTGGTCGGACTCGCGGTGGTGCATGGACTCGCGCGCTTTCACGCATCACCGATCGGCAGCGTGCTGCTTGCGATTCGCGAAAACGAGCAGCGGACGCAGTTCATCGGCTATGCGACGCAACGCTACAGGTTGATCGCATACGTGGTATCGGCGACCCTCACCGGAATCGCGGGAGTGTTGTTCGCCTTCCACCACCGCTTTGCATCGGCGGATCCGACGGCGGTTTCGTCTTCCGGCGAACTGCTGGCGATGGTTATCATCGGCGGGATGCGCAGCCTGCTCGGGCCCGCGCTCGGCGCCCTCTTCTACATCCTGTTCCGAGAGTACCTGTCAATCTGGACCCCGCATTGGCTTTGGTTCTTCGGCCTGCTCTTCGTTGGCTTTATCGTGTTTTCGCCGACCGGGCTCACCGGGGTCTGGCGGCGGCTGACGGAGCCGATGCGTCCGAAGGTAGTGGAAGTCGCGGCGATGTCCGGCCGCGCGATCGAACAGAACGTGCCGCTGCCGGCATTCCTCGTGCCGCGCACGCACAGCGCCAAAGCCGCGCTCGAAGCGTCCGGGCTCGCAAAGTCATTTGGCGGCATCCGCGCACTCGAGGATGCGAGCGTGGCGGTCGCCGACCGCACCTTGCACGCGCTGATCGGCCCCAACGGCGCTGGCAAGACGACGCTCTTCAATCTGATTTCCGGGCTGTTCGTTCCCGATCGCGGCCGCGTCCTTCTCGCTGGCGTCGACATCACCGGCAGGTCGCCGCACGGAATAGTCGCGGCGGGCCTCGCCCGATCGTTCCAGATCACCAACCTTTTCCCTGCGCTTTCCGTCCTCGAGAATCTGCGGCTCGCGGTGCAGGCGGGCGATCCCTTTCATTTCAACGGCTGGACCCGCACGAGCTCGGTGCGGCCGGTGATGGAGAAAACCGCCGAGCTGATCCGCTTTCTCGGGCTGTCCGGCATCGAAGCGGCGGAAGCGGGCGCACTCTCCTATGGCGGACAGCGCTTGCTCGACATGGGGCTGGCGCTTGCGTCGGCTCCACGTGTCTTGCTGCTCGACGAGCCGTTGGCGGGCCTCGCCGCCGCCGAGCGCGAGCGTGTCGGATCGCTGATCAAGCGCATCGCCGCCGAGCTGCCGGTGCTGCTGGTCGAGCACGACATCGACCGCGTGTTCGCGCTTGCCGACCGCGTTACGGTGATGAACGAAGGCCGCGTGCTGGTCGACGGCTCCGTGGGCGAAACCCGCGAGAGCGCCGCCGTGCGCGAGATCTATATCGGCTCCGGCACGGCCGTGCTTGCGGCACGACCGCGAGGGAGTGCCGCCCGCGAGCGATCGCCGCTCTTGCTCGAGCTCGCGGGGGTCGACGCGTTCTACGGCAAGAGCCACATCGTCAAAGCGGCAAGCCTCGCGGTGCACGAGCAGGAAATCGTCGCCTTGCTCGGCCGCAACGGCGCCGGTAAGTCGACGCTGTTGAAGACCATCATCGGCATCGTGCGCGCCACCGACGGGCGTGTCGCGCTCGGCGGCGCAAACCTGGCTGGCTGCACGGCAGCGGAAATCGCGCGCCGCGGCGTCGGTTACGTTCCGCAGGGACGGGGTCTCTTTGCCGGCATGAGCGTGCGCCACAACCTCGAGCTCGGGCGCCTCAAGCGCCGCGAGGGCGACGGCGTAGCCTGGTCCGACGACAAGATCCTGCATTTCTTTCCAAAGCTCGCCGCGCGACTCGACACGGCGGCGGATTTCCTCTCCGGCGGCGAACAGCAAATGGTCGCGGTGGCGCGCGCGCTGTCGGGACACGTCCGGGTGCTGTTGCTCGACGAGCCGTTCGAGGGCCTCGCACCGACGGTCGTCGAGGAATTGTTCGAGACCTTCGATCGCCTGCGCGGGGAAGTCGCGATGGTCATCGTCGAGCATAATCTCGATCTCGTGCTGGCCCTGGCCGATCGCGCGTATGTGCTCGAGCGCGGCACGGTTGTGCATCAGGGGCCGGCGGCCGCGTTGCGTGAAGATCTCGACCTGCGCCGGCAGGTCCTCTGGATGTGAGGCGATGAAAACCAATGCAGCGATGATCGGTGGCGGCCTGATCGGCCGCGCGTGGGCGATGGTCTTCGCACGCGCGGGCTGGCAGGTCCGGCTCTTCGACAGCGCGCCCGCCCAACGCATTGCCGCCCACGACTACATGGCGGCGAGTCTGGCCGAGCAGCGGGCCTATGGACTGGTCGATGACGCGGCTCGCGCGCTGGCGCGCATTGCCGTCGTCGAGCGGCTGGAAGACGCCGTCGCGGATGCCACGTGGATCCAGGAAAATCTGCCGGAAGTGCTGGTGGTGAAGCGCGAGGTTTTTGTCGCGCTCGATCGACTCGCTCTGCCTTCGGCCATTATCGCGAGCTCGACCTCGGCGCTGCCCGCGTCGCGCTTCACCGAAGCCTTGCCAGGACGCGCGCGGTGCCTCGTCGCGCATCCGGTGAATCCACCGCATCTGGTGCCGGTGGTCGAATTGTGCGGCGCGCCGTGGACAGCACCCGAAATTATCGCGCGTGCCCGCGACGTGATGACCGCGGTCGGCCAGACGCCGGTGACGATTCACGACGAGCGCGACGGCTTCGTCCTCAACCGTTTGCAGGGGGCGCTGTTGTCCGAGGCAATGCGGCTGGTCGGGGAGGGCGTCGTATCGCCCGAGGACCTCGACCGAACTGTGCGCGACGGCCTCGGCTTGCGCTGGTCGTTCATGGGGCCGTTCGCCACCATTGCGCTCAATGCGCCGGGCGGTGTCGACGACTACTGCGCTCGCTATGGTGAATTCTTCCGCCGTCTCGCGGCGGACCCCGCGCCGCCGTCCGTGTGGGAGGGCGCCAACGCTGCCAAGGTGGCCGCCGCGCTCGGCGATCCACCGGACGCGACAGAGCGCGACGCCCGCATGCGCTGGCGCGATCGGCGCCTGCTTGCGTTGCGCCGGCATAAGGCATCCGAAGCGGATTGGGCATCCGAAGCGGATTGGGCATCCGAGCCGGATTGAGCATCCGAACCGTATTAGCATCGGAACCAGATTCGATGAAGGAGAAACCAGAATGAGTGCGTCCCGCAAGGTCATCATTACCTGCGCCGTCACCGGCGCCATCCACACGCCGTCGATGTCGCCGTACCTGCCGATCACGCCGAAAGAGATCGCGGATGCCGCCGTTGCGGCGGCCGAGGCGGGGGCTGCTATCGTTCACCTGCATGCGCGCGATCCCGTGGACGGCCGGCCGACGCAGGATCCCAAGTACTTCCGCGAATTCGCGCCCGACATCGCGCGGCGCTCGGACGTCGTCATCAATTTCACCACCGGCGGCGCACCGACGATGACGATCGAGGAGCGGCTGCAGCCCGCCCTGCTGCTGAAGCCGGAGGTCGCCTCGCTCAACATGGGGTCGATGAACTTCGGCTTGTTTCCGATGCTTGCCCGCTTCCCGACCTTCAAGCACGATTGGGAGCGACCCTATCTCGAGGGCTCGGTGGACCGCATCTTCCGAAACACGTTCAAGGACATCGAGCACATCCTCACTTCCTGCGCCGGCAACGCCACCCGTTTCGAGATCGAGTGCTACGACATCGGCCACCTTTATACGGCCAGGCATTTCTTCGACCGCGGCGTGGTCAAGGCGCCGCTTTTCATCCAGAGCGTATTCGGGATCCTGGGCGGCATCGGTCCGCACCCTGACGATGTCGCGCACATGAAACGCACGGCGGATCGCCTGTTCGGCGATCAGTACCGGTGGAGTGTGCTGGGCGCGGGGCGGAACCAGCTGCCGATCGCGGCCATGTCGGCGGCGATGGGCGGCAACGTACGCGTCGGCCTGGAGGACAGCCTGTGGCTCGGACCCGGAAAGCTCGCGGAGTCGAACGCCGCTCAGGTCCGCGCCGTGCGGCAGATCATCGAAGGGATGGGCCTCGTCATCGCCACCCCGGACGACGCGCGCGAGATCCTGAAGCTCAAGGGCCGCGCGGCGGTTGGGTTCTGACCAGGCACTTTTCCTGTGGTCTAATCTGCGAGCGCGTTTCGAAAATCCGCCGACATCGAACGGTTTTTTGGTACGCTCCGACGGTGCTCACGCACATGCATCCGGAGATGGAAATGATGCAGAAAGAGATTTTAGGCCCGGTCGTTCCCGTTATGTCGTTAGAAAGAAGAAGACGGTTTACGTGAACTACTCGGATGGTCCGACCATCGGCCTGATGCCGTACTCCAGCCGATGAGCGCCGATACTTCCTCTTACCGCATACCGGCCGCCGACCTGCGCACGTTCGTCGCCGCGGTGTTCCGCGCGACGGGGTCGGCGAATGGCGAAGCGCGCATCGTCGGCGACCATCTCGTCGACGCCAACCTGGCCGGTCACGACTCGCACGGCGTCATTCGCGTGTCCAAGTACGTCAACTGGCAGGCCAAAGGAATGGTGATTGCCAACCGGCACGCCGTTGTCGTCCGCGAAACGGCGTGCAATGCCGTCATCGATGGTCAATTCGGCTACGGACAGGTGGTCGGCTGCGAGGCCATGGACATCGCGATCGCCAAGGCGCGGCAATGCGGCTTTTGCGCGGTGGCGATCCGCAATGCAGGCCATCTCGGTCGTATTGGTGCGTGGGCGGAGCAGGTGGCGCAAGCCGGACTCGCCTCCATCCATTTGGTCAACACGTCCGGCTTCGGCATTCTGGTAGCGCCGCATGGTGGCACTGACCGCCGTCTTTCGGCGAACCCGATTGCCGCCAGCGCGCCCGGACCCGACGGCGCGCCGCTGGTGCTCGACATTTCTACATCGACGATCGCCGAAGGCAAGATCCAGGTCGCGAAGAACCATGGCGAGCAATTGCCACCGGGATGCACGATCGACAGCAAGGGGCGCCCCAACCAGGACCCTGCGTGGTTTATGGGCCGCCGGTGGGTGCGCTGTTGCCGATGGGCGGACACAAGGGTTACGGGCTTTCGATTTGCGGGCGCCCTTTCCGGTGGGCAGACGACCAATCCGACCAACGCAACCGCGGGACGACTCGTCAACAACATGCTGTCGCTCGTCTTCGACGCTGAAGCCTTCTGCGGCGCGCAGGCTTTCAGCGCCGAGATCGCTCGCTTGGCCGCTTGGGTCAAGGCGTCGCCGCCCATCATGTCGGGCGGTGAAGTGTTGCTACCCGGCGACATCGAGCGACGGACCCGTGCGCGACTGGAACGCGACGGCATTGCGCTAGACATGGTGACGCGGCGCCAGATTGCCGACAGCGTGCGTCCGCTCTCCGTCGCGCTGCCGCCGGGATTTGCGGCATGAGCCTTCCGCCGGGCCGCCCCAAGGAAGGCGATGTCCCTCTCGGAGGGACCACGCGCAGCGGCGAAGCGCCTGCCATGCGCCTCAACCCGGTGCGTGAACGGCTGCGCGCAGGCGGCAATGTCTTCGGCGTGATGGCCTTCGAATTCTTCACGCCTGGTCTGGCGCCAGTCCTGGCGGCATCAAGCGCGGAATTCGTGCTGCTCGACATGGAGCACAGTGGTGTCGCGATGGACACCATCAAGGTGCAGATCGCGTATGCGCACGGGGCGGGCATCGTGCCGATGGTTCGCGTGCCGGCGTGTGCCTATCACCTGATCGCTCCGGTGCTCGACGCCGGGGCGCTCGGTATCATGGCACCGATGATCGAAACACGCGAACAGGCTGAAACGCTCGTCGCGGCGTGCCGCTATCGACCGGAGGGGCGGCGCGGCCTGGGCTTCAGCGTCTCACACGATCGTTACACTGGCGGTGCCGCCCGGCCCAAGATGCAGGCGGCCAACGAAGCGATCCTCACCATTGCTCTCATTGAATCGGCACGCGGGGTGGAGAACGCCGAAGCGATTCTTGCGACTCCCGGAATCGATCTCGGTTGGCTCGGCCACTACGACCTCTCCGACAGTCTCGGTTGCGCAGAGGATTTCAACAACCCGCGTTATCTCGCGGCGGAGCAACGACTGCTCGCGGCGGGTGCGGCGACCAACACGCCGTTGGGCTGGCTTGTGCTGACTGGCGAAGCGGCACGACTCGCGCTCCGCCGCGGCTTCCGTTGCGTCTGCATCGGGCATGAGGTCGCCGTGCTGCGAAATGCGCTTGCTCAGGAATTTGCCAATGCACGAAAGGACGGCTCGGCCGCGCCCTGATTATCCGGCCGGGGAATGCATTCGACATCACCATAGATCGAACGACCCAAGGAGGAACCACCATGAAACGCAGAGAAATGCTGATTGGCGCCGCCGTCACCAGCGCGGCAGGGATCGCGACCATCGCCGCCGTGACGCAGTCGACGCAGGCGCTCGCGCAGGCGGTGGCGCCGCCCGCATCCGGAGGTACGCTGGATCGGATTATCAAGGAAAAGAAGCTCCGGGTTACCGCGGAAGTCACCTCGCCGCCGTTCGGCATTCTCGATCGCAACAACCAGCCGGATGGCTCGGAGATCGAGACCGCGCGTCAGCTGGCGAAGGATCTCGGCGTCGAGCTGGAACTCGTGCAGGTCACAGGCCCGCAACGCATCCCCGCGCTGCTGGCGGGTCGCGCCGACATCGCGATCTCGTCGCTTTCGATCACCTTTGATCGTGCCAAGACGGTGATGTTCGCTCCCCCGCACGGCGCACTGTCGATCGTGATCGCCGGCCCGAAAAAGACCCAGATTCGCGGTGCCGCCGACATGGCCGGCAAGAAGATCGGCCTGACGCGCGCAACGCTCGAGGAAGCGAGCGTTCCCCCCATTGCGCCACCCGGCGCCCAGATGGTCTTCTTCGATGACATCGCCGCGACGATGCAGGCGATGGTGTCGGGACAGGTGGACGCCGCAGGCATGTCCGCGTTCGCGGCAAAATCGGTCGGCGACCGCAATCCCAAGGCGGAGGTCGAGAACAAGTTCACAGTCCGCACCGCCTACTACGCGGCGGCTGTGCGCCCGGGTGATTTCGATGTGCTCCAGTTTCTCAGAACGTGGGTGTTCCTGAACAAGCACAACGGCGTGCTGGCGAACATTTACAAGAAGTACACCGAAGTGGCGCTGGTCGACCTGCCCGTGATGTGACGGCGCAGCCAACCAGAACGCGATACTGACGTTGTGGTGTCCACTTTTGGATCGGTAGCGCCGAGACGGCGAACGTGCCTGTGTCCGGCGTGCCGCGCGGAACGCGAACGTGGCGCGGATGCGCGGCGATGAAATACGTCTTCCAGTTTGGCATTGTCTGGGACCACCTGCCGCAGCTGCTGGCCGGCGCGTGGCTGACCATTCGCCTGTCGCTCGGAGCGTTCGCGCTCGGGTTCGTCATCGCAATGCTGCTTGCCTTTCTGCGCACGGCAGGTCCGCGGCCGTTTCGTGCGGGCATTGGAGCGTACGTCGAGTTCATCCGCAATACGCCCTTCCTGGTTCAACTCTTCATCATCTACTTCTCGTTGCCGGCGATCGGCATTCGCTTCGAGGCGACAACGGCGGCACTGCTCGGGATGAGCCTGAATTTCTCCGGTTATGCGACCGAGATCGTCCGATCCGGGATCGAAGCGGTGCCGCGCAGCCAGATCGAGGCAGGATATTCGCTGGGCTTCACCAGGCTCCAGATTTTCCGGCACATCATCGTCTTTCCCGCACTGCGCACCGTGTATCCGGCGCTCGCCAGCCAGTTCGTCCTTCTGATGCTCGGCTCGTCGATCGTTGCCGCAATCTCAGCCGAGGAACTGACGGCAATCACCAATACGCTGCAGTCGACGACCTTCCGCGCGTTCGAGTTCTACTTTGTGGCGACCGGTCTTTACCTGCTGATGGCGGTCGGCGCCCGACTGTTACTGCACGCGATCTACTGGGCGGTTTTCGAGCGTGCGCGTCCGGGCGAATGGGGCTGGTCACGATGAGCCGCGACTTCGAGTGGCCCGAGTTCCTGTTCCTGCTTGGCGCCCTGCGCTGGACCGTGGTGCTGTCGCTGATTGCCTTCGTCGGTGGCGGCCTCGGCGGTCTCGTGCTCGCCATCGCGCGCACGTCGTCGCACGCGATCCTGCGCTGGCTCGCGGCCACCTACATCGGGGTGATGCAGGGAACGCCCGTACTGATGCAGCTGTTCCTCGCGTACTACGGCCTCGCGGTGCTTACCGGCATTCGCATTGATCCGTGGCCGGCGGTCACGTTGGCATTCACGATGTATGCAGCCGCATTCTTGGGCGAGATCTGGCGCGGCGCGATTCAGGCCATCCCTCGGCAGCAATGGGAGGCGGCGGCGGCGATTCCGCTTGCGCCGACTGCGCAGCTGCGTCATGTGATTCTGCCGCAGGCCTTTCGCATCGCGATTCCACCGACCGTAGGTTTTCTGGTGCAGTTGATCAAGGGCACCTCGATCGCGTCGATCATCGGTTTCGTCGAGTTGACCCGCGCCGGATAGCTCATTGTCAACGTCACCTTCCAGCCGATGGTGGTCTATCCGCTGGTTGCCGTGCTCTACTTCGCGTTGTGCTGGCCCATCTCGCTGGTGGCGCTGCGGCTCGAGAGGAGGATCGATGCCGCTCTTGGCATTAAGCAGCATTCATAAGCGCTACGGCTCGAACCTTGTCCTCAACGACGTGTCGCTCGACGTCGAGACCGGTGAGGTCGTAGCGGTCATCGGTCGTTCGGGGTCGGGCAAGACCACGCTGCTTCGCTGTATTAACGGTCTGGAGACCGTCGATGAAGGTTCGATCGTGTTCGATGGCAAGCCGCTGCCGCCCGGCGGCTCCGAATTGCGCGAGCTGCGGCGGCACATCGGCATCGTCTTCCAGAGCCTCAACCTGTTTCCTCATCATTCGGTGGAGCGCAACATCACGCTAGGGCCCACCACTACCAACAAGCTGCCGCTCCTCGAAGCCAGGAAGATTGCTCTCGACGTGCTGCGTGAGGTCGATCTCGAAGACAAGCTGCACGCATATCCGAGCCAATTGTCCGGCGGCCAGCAGCAGCGCGTCGCCATTGCGCGCGCGCTCGCGATGCGTCCGCGGCTGATGCTGTTCGACGAAATCACGTCGGCGCTCGACCCCGAACTGGTGGGCGAAGTCGTCAAGGTGCTCGAGCGTCTGGCCACCTCGGGCATGACGATGGTGCTCGTCACCCATGAAATGGGTTTCGCCCGCCGCACCGCCGACACCCTGGTGTTCATGCACCACGGCCGCGTCTGGGAAAAAGGCCCGCCGCGCGAGTTGTTCGCGGCGCCGAAGACGCCCGAACTCGAAAGTTTCGTCCGCGCTGTCCTTGAGCCGAATGACTAGCGCGCTGACCGCAGCGCCATTGCCTTGGATCATCACCTTACGACGGAGAAATCGAATCATGTCGAAGCAACGAATCGGCTACATCGGCGTCGGACTCATGGGGCACGGCGCAGCGAAGAACATGCTGCAACAGGGCCATCCGCTGACGATCATGGGCCACCGCAACCGCGTGCCGGTCGACGACCTCGTCGCGTTCGGCGCACGGGAGGCGAAAACGCCCGCCGCCGTCGCCCGGGTATCCGATGTCGTGTTCCTGTGCCTGCCGTCGACGGTCGAGGTGGAGCATGCGATCTACGGCGAATACGGCGTGCTCGAAGGAGCCGCCAAGGGCCTGATCGTCGTCGATTCGACGACCGCCGACCCGCGCAGCACGCAGCGCATCGGCGCGGATCTCGCGAAGAAAGGCATTCGGATGGCCGACGCGCCGCTCGGTCGGACGCCGAAGGAAGCCGAAGCAGGAAAGCTCAGTACGTTCGTCGGCGGTGATCCGGAGACGGTGCGCGAATTAAAACCGATCATCGGATGCTACGCCGACACGATCATCGAAGCCGGGGAGCTAGGCGCAGGCCATACTCTGAAGCTCATCAACAATTTCATCGCGATTGGTACCAGCGGCGTCATTGCGGAAGCGCTGGCGACGGCTACCAAGCTCGGTGTCAATCTTTCCAAGCTCTACGATGTCGTTTCCGCGGGCGGTGGAAACAGCAAGATGTTCCAGATGATGATGCCATGGGTGCTCGACGGCGACGACAGCCACCTTAAGGGACCCCTGCGCATCGCAGCCAAGGACATGCGCTACTACGCGAAATTGGCCGAGAGCGCCCCGGCCACGGCGTTCATCGCGCAGGCGGTCAACCAAACCTACCAGCTGGCGAACATCCAGGGCCACGGCGAGCGCTTTATTCCGGTTCTGCCCGGTATTCTCGCCGAACTCAACGGATGCAAGATCCGAGATCTCGACTAACCCGACGAAACCATCGTTTAATTCTTTTAGGATGGAGCGGACTGCTCAGGCAAGCATCAACGGATCGGAAAAGAACTTGAACTGCTTGCGCCCTGCCTGCTTTGCTCTGTACATGGCCACATCGGCCTTCTTGAGCAACTCGGCGGGCTCCATTCCATCCTCGGGGTAGATGGCGATGCCGATGCTCGCCGTCGCGGCGACGCGGTGTCCGTCGAGAACAAACGGCGAAGCGAAGGCCGTCAGGATCCGCTCGCAAACGACCATTGCGTCGGCCGGCTGCCGCGTATCCTCGAGGATGATGACGAACTCATCGCCGCCCAGCCGGCCAATGCTGTCGCTCAAGCGGATGCACATCTGCAGCCGCAGCGCAACCTGTTGCAACAGCAGATCGCCGACGTTGTGACCGAGCGTATCGTTCACGTTCTTGAACCCGTCGAGGTCGATGAACATCACCGCCATTTCCTTTTTGTTGCGTTGCGCGCGGCGCGCCGCCTGCTCCAGGCGGTCGTGCAGCAGGCGTCGGTTCGGCACACCGGTCAGCGAATCGAGGCTTGCGAGCTGCTCGAGCTTGCGCTGCGTTTCCTTCAGCAGCGAGATATCGGTGAATACCCGCACGTTATTGCGGAGGGTGCCGTCGGCGTTGCGGACGGAGGAGGCGGTGACCCAGAGCGACAGCGGGGTCCCGTTCTTGCGGACGCGCGACACTTCCGCGGTGACGAAGCCATCACGAAGCTGCCGCTCCATCCGCGCCACCGATTCGGCAACGTCAATCGGGCGGAATGGCGACTCAGCCAGAATCCTGCCCACGATCTCCTGCGCGTCGTAGCCGGTGAGCTTCGTGAACGCAGCGTTGACCATGACCACGCGATCATCGGCATCGCTGATCACGATGGCGTCGGCCGTCGTTTCGAACACCTTCGAGGCAAGCTCCAACTCGTCCGTACGCGCGCGCTCTTGCGTGATGTCGGTCGCACTCGTCATGATGTAGTCGACCTGGCCCTCGGCGCCGAAGATGGGCGCACGTAAAAGGTGGTAGATGCCTGGCTCCCTGCCCGGCAGGTCATGCACCTGCACGATGTCCTGCACCATGGGACTGGCGAGGAGCTGGCGGTCGAACTCCATGATTTGCTCCGCATACGGGCTCGTCATGACATCCAGAACTGTGTTACCGAGCGCTTCTTTCGGCCCGATGCCGAAGATCAGCCTATTGGACTCATTACATAGCACGTACCGACCGAAAGTCCCGGGACGCATGCTGCGGACCGTGATACCCGAGGGAATGTTATCGACAAGTGTTTCGAGAAAGCGGCGCTGGATCTTGAGCTTGCTGCGGTGACGCTGCAGGCGTACGGCGAGTATGGTGACCACCGCAAAAAATACCAGGATTACCAAGCTGACCGCCGCGGCGATGCTCAGGTAGTTGTTGCGGCGTTGGTAAAAATCTTCGAGCGCTTCGTTCGTCGATTGCGCGGCCGTTACGATAAAAGGATAGTCGGCCAGCTTCCGGTAAGCGACGATTCGCATGACGC
>VBDA01000600.1:0-348 GCA_005883655.1 Betaproteobacteria bacterium
CACCATGAACAATACGGTCCCGGCCAGCGTGGTGACGAACGACCAGGTGTAGAGGAACAACGAGAACGGCTGCAGCAGCATGAGAACACCGATGGTAATGACTGCCGTGGCGACCATCTGCGCCGGTCCGCGACGCAGCCAGCGCGGCCAGCGACGTTGCAGCGGTTGCGTGTCGGCGCTCATTTGCGCAGCGCCCCGAACGTGATCCCGCGCAGCAGATGCTTGCGCAGCAGCACGGTAAACACGAGGATCGGCAACAGGAACAGCGTCGAGCCCGCCGCGACCGCGGGCCAGTCCTGCCCACCCTCACCGATGATGATCGGGATGAACGGCGGCGCCGTCTGCGCC
>VBDA01000600.1:560-3528 GCA_005883655.1 Betaproteobacteria bacterium
GACAATCCGACATCGCGGTACATAAGATAGATGGGAATGGCCACCGCGATCGGCGGCATCATCCGCGTCGACAGGATGAAAAACAGCAGGTCGTCCTTGGCCGGAACTTTGAATCGCGAAAATGCGTAGGCCGCGGTGACGCCGAGCACGACTGACAGCGCAGTCGAGCCAAATGCGATGATCAGCGAATTGACGAAGCGCGGCAGGTAATTCGACGAGCCAACCACGACCATGTTGGTCGCGCGCGCGAGCGCATCGCAGGCACCCGACGCCGGGGGCAACTCCGCGATGTACTCCGGCGTTTGCCGCGAGCGCGTCGTGAACAGATTGCAATATCCCTCGGCCGATGGCGCAAACAGGACCTTGGGAGGATAGGCGATCGAATCGGGCCCCGATTTGAAGCCGGTCAGGAAGATCCAGGCCAGCGGCACCATCGTGATCACCGCGTACAGGATGACGATCACGCCGGCAATCCGTCGCGAAAACGGCGAGGGCTGGACCACCGAATGAGCCTGACTCACGCGGTTGAGTGCCTTGACGTAGATGTTGGCCAAGCCGAACACCGTGACGAAAAGGACAATGGCGAAGGCGGACGAATAGCCGGTCCGCCACTTCTCGAATGCCTCGCGCTTCAACGTGATCGATGCCATCTCGGTCGTCGAGCCGGGCCCGCCCGAGGTCAGCAGGTTGACCATGTCGAACATCTTGAAGTTCTCGATACCCCGGAACAGCACGGCCAGCATGATGAACGGCAGCGCCATCGGAAGCGTGATCGACCAGAACTGCCGCCACGGGGATGCGCGGTCCACCTCGGCCGCTTCGTAGATGTAATTGGGTATCGAGCGCAGTCCGGCAAGGCAGATGAGCATCACGTACGGCGTCCACATCCAGGTGTCGACGATGATGATCGCCCACGGCGCGAGCTTGACCGAGCCGATCATCTCGAACGATGAAGTGGGAATGCCGGTGAAGAACGAGACGACGTAGTTGAACAGCCCGATCTGCGGCTGGTAGAGGAACGCCCAGAAATTGCCGACAACGGCCGGCGACAGCATCATCGGGATCAGGATGACGGTGGTCCAGAAGCCGTACCCGCGAAAGCGGCGATCGATGAGATAGGCGAGCGTGAATCCCAGGACGGTCTGCAGCAGGATCGTCCAGAACAGAAAGTGCGCAGTAGCCTGCATCGCGGCCCATATATCCGGATCCGTAAGCACGGATATGTAGTTGTCGATGCCGACGTTGGCGATTGCGGCGCTCGGCCGATTCGAGCGGTAATTGGTGAACGAGAGATGGATCGTCCAGATCAGCGGAAAGATATTGATCGCGAGCAACAGGACGATCGTCGGCGCAATGAACAGCCAGGCGATGACCCGATCGGACAGGCCGCGGACGCGCCGCGCCAGCGGCTCGGGCGTCGCGCGCGCTGCCTTGTCGAGCAAGACGTGCGGGTCTGGCGCATTCATCATCGACGCATCATAGACGCAACTGCCGCCGTCCCGGGGTTTCGGCCCCGGCAACCTTGCTACTACGTTGCACGGCGAGCCGTCCCTATTTCATCTTGCCTTCCTCCTTGAAGACCTTCGTCCAGTCGACCACGAGCAGGTCCAGCGCTTCCTTCGCCGTGCCCTTGTCGGCGACGACATAGTCGTGCACGCGCTTCTGCATCGCAAGGAGCAACTGCGCATACGACGGCTCGGCCCAGAAATCGACGACCATGTCCATCGATTCCAGGAATTCCTTGGCGAACGGCGCGCTCTTCACGAAGCCGGGATCCTGCAGCACCGCCTTAAGGCACGAGTAACCTCCGAGAGCCCACCATTTCTTCTGCACTTCCGGGGTGGCGAACCACTTGATGTACTGCAGCGCCTCGTTGCGATTGGGGGAGGCGGCGACGACGGAAATGCCTTGTCCACCCAGTTGCACGCCTTTGGTCTTCTCCGAAGGATTGATGAAAAAGCCGATTTTGTCGCCACCGACGTTCGGATCCTTGTACAAACCAGGGAAGAAGGCGAACCAGTTCATCATCATCGCGACCTGGCCCGATTTGAACGCGTCGAGGCCTTCCTGCATGTAGGCGTTGGTCAGTCCTGGCGGGGTGCAGCACTTGTACAGCGACTTGTAAAACTCCAGGCCCTTGACCGAATCCGGCGAATTCACGAATCCGGTCATGACATATGGCTTCTTCGGGTCTTCGTACTTGAAGCCGTAGGGATAGAGCACGTTGGTCACGCCCATGGTGATGCCTTCCGAGCCGCGCTCGGTGAAGATGTAGGCACCGTAGACCTTCTTGCCGTCGATCGTCCGGTTCTGGAAGAACTCGGCGACCTGCTTGAATTCATCCCAGGTTTTGGGCGGCGCCAGATCGCGCTTGTATTTCGCCTTGAATTCGTTCTTGATCTCAGGCCGGCCGAACCAGTCCTTGCGATAGGTCCAGCCGACGGAGTCACCCATCGCAGGCAACGCCCAATAGTTCGGGGTGTTCTTCGGCCACTCGGAGTAACCGAGCACGGTCGCAGGCATGAAGTCACTCATCTTGATGCCTTCCTTCGCGAAGAAGTCGTTCAGCTTCACGTACTGTCCGTTCTCCGCCGCGCCCCCGATCCACTGGCTGTCGCCGATCATGAGATCGCACAACTTCTTGCCTTTGGAATTGAGCTCGTTCAAAAACCGGTCCGCAAAATTCGGCCATGGCACGAATTCGAATTTCATCTGAATGCCCGTCTTGGTGGTGAAGTCCTTCGACAACTCCACCAGAGCATTGGCCGGGTCCCATGCGGCCCAGCAAAGCGTGATCGTCTTGGTTTGCGCCAGCACAGCGGACGGGAACACCAGCAGCGCCGAAACGGCGATGATGCTGGCACATACGAGCTTCTTCATGACCGACTCCTCCTAATGAAGTGGAACGCCAACGCCGCGCCGGCGACGTCGGGACCCTGTCCACGGAGCCGGCTGGAGGCCGGCGTGT
>VBDA01000601.1 GCA_005883655.1 Betaproteobacteria bacterium
TTCGATGACGATGTTGCGGCCTTCGGTGTAGCCGAGTTCCCGGAGTCCGCGGCGGAACGCCTCATCGAAAGACGTCGGCCCGGATCGTTCGATGAGATAACCGACCAGCGGAACTTTCTTCGCCTGCCCCCTGGCGGCGAGCGGCGCGGCGAGGAGTCCTCCCGCAATGCTGCCAATGAACGTTCGCCGATTCATGCGTTCCACCTGTCTGCCCGACGCTGCTTGGGGCGAATGCGATTTGCGTCGGTCGGCCTTACGCTTGGGGTCTTGTGGAGTCCTCGGTTCCCAAGGACTCTCCGCCGACGGGTTCAGTGGCCCGCGAGATCGTTCCAGCGCGGCAGCAGCACCATGCTGTTCGGGTTGTAGCCTGTGTTTTTCAGCGTATCGATGCTGCTGATCACCTTTTCGTCCTTCAAATCGATCACGGTGATCGATCCGTCGCTCATGCCAGGAAGATTGAGCAGCGTGTTCTGCACGTAGGCGTAGCGGCCGTCCAGCGTGAAAGCGACGTGGTGGGCGCCCTCGGCGGTGGCGATAGATTTCAGCAGCCGCGGTTTGCCCGCTCCGGCGCTCAGGTCGAAGATGTGTAAATGCCCGGGCTTGGCGGTGGTCACGTACATGCGGTCGGCCTTCTTGTTGAAGTAGATCTCGAGCGGCACACCGGCGCTCTGGGCCGAGAAATCGTGTACTTGCTGCACATCGAAATCCTTCTTCGCCGCATTCCAGGTGGCGGTCCACAGCGTGCCTTCGTACATGTTGGTGATATAGGCCACCGGCGGATTGGCGCCCGGAACAAACAGGATCTCCACCGGCGCGTTCCCGGCCGGAGAAGGCTTGTTGGAGACCTTGTAGGTGCCCAGCACCTTGCCGCTGCTCGCTTCCACGGCGCTGATGTTTTCGCCGGCGTCGCCGAGGTCGGACGCGCGCACCGTGCTCGAGAGCAGAATTCGATCGATGCCGTTGTGGATGGCGATCCCATGCGGATAGGGCGCAGCGACCTTGATCGTCTTGACTGGCTCGTCCTTGGTCGCGTCGCCGACGATCATCGCTTGCGCGCCCATGCATGTCAGGTACCAATACTTGCCATCATCTGAGAAAACCACGTCTTCGCCGACGACGCATCCCGGCACGGCCACCACTTTGGTGATGCTGTACGGCGTCTTTTTCATGTCGATAACGCGCAGCTCGGGCTTGCCGAGCGCCGTGACGTAAGCCTTGGACTGGTCGCGGTTGTAGAAAATGTGGTGCGCGACAAGGTCGCCCGGCAAGGCGATGTCCTGCACGATCTTGCCGAAGTCCTTGGACGTTGGATCGACTTCGATGATCGCAATGCCCTCCTTGCGAGCAGGAGCCGAAATCGGTGATTTGAGCGACTTCAGCGAATCCGGCGACTTCGTCTCGTAATTGACCATTGCAAGGATCTCGCCGACGGCGAACGAGGGCAGCGCCAGCGACGCGGCAACAAGAAACGGGACAGATACTTTCAGCATGGCAATCTCCTCTTCGGTTACGTAGCGCGGCGGCTTAGCGCAAGCCGGAGCGTGACAGATGAGCTCTATTCCGCACGCGGTGGCAAAGGCCAAGCTTCTGCCGTGAGATCCGACCAACCGCTAGTCTCATCGGCTGTCGAAGATTATGATTCCGTGCAAACCGGTTGTCCATCTGGACCTGTCTTGTGCAACCCGGCACGTATGCGCAACATGGAAATGTCATTCTGGCTTACTGCGGGGGCACTCTGGCGACGCACGGCAGCCGTGCTTCTGGGCTTCGCGCTGCTGGCTGCGGCGAGCCCAGCGCGCGAGTTCGATATCAGCATTGTCGGGCGTCGCGTCGAAGGAACTAGCACCACGATCCGCGTCACACGCGGCGACTCGGTGATATTGCGCTGGCGCACCGATGAGTCAGTGTCGCTGCATTTGCACGGCTATGACATACAGGCCACCCTGTCTCCGGCGTCTTCGACACCTATGCGCTTCGAGGCCGCTGTCGCGGGCCGCTTCGCGATCACCGCGCATGAGTTTGGTGTCGTGGCGGACCATGACGCTCCGCCACGAAAGCACCGCGAGATAACGCTGCTCTATCTCGAAGTGCTGCCGGAGTGACCGGGCACGCCGCAACGTCCCCGGTGCGCTTGCGACGCATTCTGAGCGTTGCGGCCACGATCACCCTTTGCTGCGTCGTCGCGACCCCGCAGACGCAAGCGCACGGTTTCGGCGCGCGCTACGATCTGCCGATCCCCCTATCGCTCTACCTGACCGGCGCCGGGCTCACCGTGGCGCTGTCGTTTGTCATGCTCGCAGTCTTCATGCGCAGTGCACCGGCGTCGGATGCGTACTGGCGTTTCAATCTGACGCGCACCGCTTGGGGACGCTTGCTCGGCGCGCTGGGTGTACTGCTCGCCTGCCGCGCGCTTGCCGTCGCGCTCTTTCTGCTGCTGATGGCTGCGGGTTTTTTCGGCGTTCAAAGCCCGCTGAAAAACATCGCCCCGGTCATGATCTGGGCCATCTGGTGGGTGGGCATGGCCTATATCTCGGCGCTGTTAGGCAACCTGTGGGCGCTCGTCAATCCGCTCGACACGCTGTTCGCCTGGGCGGAGGCGCTGTGCGCGCGTATCAGGCCCGGCCACAAGCTTTCACTCGGGTTGCGCTATCCGGACGCGCTCGGCGTCTGGCCCGCGGTAATCCTGTTTCTGGGCTTCGTCTGGATGGAGTTGGTTTGGGAATACAGCGACAGTCCCAGGCACCTTGCGTCGGCGATGCTCGGGTACTCGGCGCTCACCTGGCTTGGCATGTGGCTCTTCGGCAGAGCGCAATGGCTGTGCCATGGCGAGGTGTTTGCGCTCGTGTTCGGACTGCTGGCGCGCTTCGCCCCAACCGAGGTGCGCGACTCGGGCGCCGGAAGTCGCGAGCTCAACCTGCGCCCTTACGCGGTCGGATTGCTATCGCGCGAACCTGTATCTAACTCGGTCCTGGTGCTGGTGCTGGCGATGCTCGCCGCAGTGAGTTTTGACGGTTTTATGGAAACACCACTGTGGGCTGCTGTCCTCGACTATTACGCTCCGCCCGCTCGGGATCTGTCCAACGATAGCGGCGCCGCCCGCTCATGGGTACAGACAGCGGGCATGATTGGCGCCCCGCTGCTGTTTGTGGCCGTCTATCTAGTCTTCTGCCGCCTGATCGCCTGGTGTGGGGATGCACGTGTACCGGTCACACGCGTAGCGGGCCTGTTCGTGCTGACACTGGTCCCCATTGCGATCGCCTATCACCTTGCGCACTACCTATCCTTTCTCGTCATGGCCGGGCAATACCTGATTCCCCTCGCTTCCGATCCTTTCGGCCTCGGATGGGACTTGTTCGGCACAAAAAACCATTTCATCAGGATCGGACTCGTCGACGCCCGCGCCGTTTGGTACATCTCGATCGGCGCCATCGTCATCGGCCATGTAGTTGCGGTCTACCTTGCGCACCGCATCTCCTTACGGATCTATTCCGACCGGCACGTTGCGCTGCGAAGCCAGTGGCCGATGGTCGCGCTGATGGTCTGCTATACGATCACCAGCCTATGGATCATCGCGCAGCCGA
>VBDA01000079.1 GCA_005883655.1 Betaproteobacteria bacterium
TCGTGCCAGGGCTTGGTTTCGCCAGGCCGCTTTTGCTGTCCAACTGTAGGACGCCCGCCGACAAACAACGCTAGACGTCCACGACCAGAATATGAACGCGGAACGGGCCGTGCGCGCCAAGCACGATGGTCTGCTCGATGTCGCCGGTGCGAGACGGTCCCGAGATCATATTGATCGCGCGCGGGACGCTGCCGCGTTCCGTGCGGATCAGTGCAAACGCATCTTCCATGGTGTCGACGATGCGGCTGGTGGAAACGATGGCGACGTGGGTGTCCGGCAGCAGCGTGGTCGCTGTCGGCGTGTCCGCGCCCGACAGAACAACCAGCGTGCCGGTTTCGGCGATCGCACAGAAGACGCCGGTGATGCCGAGGCGATCGTCGCCCACTGTCGGCCGCGCTTCCACGATTAGTCCGGCTTGGGCCCAGTCCAGGTCGGCGAATTCCGGCCAGCACACGCCGCGATGCCACTTCTGCGAACTGAGTTGAGAACTGAGTTGCGAAATGAGTTGGGAATTGGGTTCGGAACTGAGTGGCACCGCGAGGGACGGCGCAAGCTCGAGAGTGTCCAGGTAAGCGGCGACAGCGGCCGGAATCTCGTCGCGACGGCTGACACGGGCGACGGTGCTCTCCATGTCGCCCGCGCGCCTGATGAAGCGCAGGATGCGATTAGCGTCCAACACCGGCGCTGGCCCTCGAGCATGTGCATCAAGGTACGCTTGCGCGTCTGCCATCGCCGCCGGATCGGTGCCGGTCTTTCCCAGCGCTTGCCGTACGCGGGCGAGCACCGTGTCGCGGGAGCCCGTCATCGGATGTTGGCGCGCATGAACGCGGCGATGCGCTCGACGCCTTCGCGGATCATCGCCGGCGACGCGGCGTAAGAAAAACGGATGTGCTGGCCATCGCCGGGAACCCGGCGTCCGAAATGAATGTCCGCGAGCACCGCGACACCCGCTTCGTACAACAGGCGTTTGCGCAGCTCCTCCGAATCCGCGCAGCCGCTTTGCGCGCACGCCTTGGTGACGTTGGGCCAGGCGTAGAAGGCACCGCCCGGGGTCTTGCAGGTGAATCCCGGCACCTGGTTCAAGAGCCCGACGATCAGGTCGCGTCGCTCGACGAACGACCCGCGCATCGCCTCGGCCGCGTCCTGCGGCCCGTTGATCGCTTCCACCGCCGCCCACTGGCTTATTTGTGACGCGCACGAGTCGGTGTTGGTGATCCAGCGCGTGAACACGGGCGCCAGAGTCCGGTTGGCAGCGAATCCGATGCGCCAACCGGTCATCGCCCAGGTCTTGGACGCGCCGTCGGAAATGACGGTGCGCGCGAACATGCCGGGAAATTGCGCCACCGACACGAACTCGCCTTCGTAGCTCAACCGCGAGTAGATCTCGTCGGCGAATACCCAGATTTGCGGGTGACGCCGCAGAATCTCGGCAATCGCCTCCAGGTCGGCGCGCTTGAGTGTGCCGCCGGTCGGATTGTGCGGCGTGTTGAGAATGAGAAGCCTCGTTTGCGGCGTGATCTTCGCTTCGAGCTCGTGCGGTTCAAACGCGAAATCGCGCGATTCCTTGAGATAGATCGGCACCGGAACCGCGCCATTGGCGATGATCTGCGATTCGTAGATGGGAAATCCAGGCACCGGATAGATCACCTCGTCATTGGCGCCGAAGTCGGTTACCGAGGCGATGGTGTAGGCGATGAAGGGCTTCGCGCCGGCGCCAACGACGACATCCTCCGGCGCGATGTCGAGCCCACGGCGTACACCCATGTCACGCGCCGCTGCCGCACGAAGCTCGTCGATCCCTGCCGACGGCGTGTAGCCGTGCTTGCCGCCATGGATCGCCGCGACACCCGCCTCCTGAATATTGGAAGGCGTCGGAAAATCCGGCTGGCCGATGCAGAACGACACGATGTCCCTGCCCTGCCGGACAAGACCGTTGACCTCCGCCAGGACGACGAACGCATTCTCGGTTCCGAGGTTTTCGCCGCGGCGGCTGATCTTGAGCGCTGCATTGGGCCCATCGAGCGGCGGATTCATCGCTCGCCCCGATTTTTTTGCCGCTCACCGGCGAGCTCGCGAAACGTTTTTCCCGCGGGGGCCGGCATATCGCGGGCATCGGTCCAGCCGCCGCCGAGCGGGAGACGGTGAATCAGCCGCTCGCGGCCACCCATCCACGAAAGCAGACGCACAGCCATGCGTGTCGCCAGCGCGTACAGCGCGGGACGCACCGCCAACCACGACCAGGCGCGCAAGCCCGCGCGCTCGTACCATGGTCGCAGGTCGCGCTCGAACTGCTGCTCGCGGAGCTTTCTCAGCAGATCTGGAAGAGGAATCTTGACCGGACAGACGACGCCGCATTGATTGCACAGCGTCGAAGCCTGCGGCAAATCGAGCGCATTCTCGATGCCGATATACGCCGGCGTCAGGACCGAGCCGATCGGCCCGGGATAAACCCAGCCGTACGAGTGACCGCCGACATTCTGGTAGACCGGACAGTGGTTCATGCAGGCGCCGCAGCGGATGCAGCGCAGCGCTTCCTTGAGCTCGCCTGCGAGGACTCCGCTGCGCCCGGCATCGACCAGGATAAAGTACATATGCTCCGCGCCGTTGAACTCGCCTTCGCCTTTGATGCCGGTGAGAATGTCGACATAATTGGAAATCGACTGGCCGGTCGCCGATCGAGGCAGGAGCCGCATCAAGGTCGCGACATCTTCCAGCGTCGGGACAATTTTCTCGATGCCTGAAATGGCGACATGCACTCTCGGCAGGGTCGTGGTGAGTGTGGCGTTGCCTTCATTGGTCACCACCACCACCGAGCCGGTTTCGGCGACGAAAAAATTGCCGCCGGAGATGCCCATCTCCGCTGTCAGATAGTGGCTGCGCAGGACGCCGCGCGCCTCGAGACAAAGCTCGGCGATTCCGGTCTTGCGCGCCGTCCCGTGCAGTCGGAGACTTCCTCCTTGCTCTTGTGCAATGCCGGGCCGATGATGTGCGACGGCGGCTCGTAGTCGTTGATCTGGAGGATGTACTCTCCCAGGTCGGTCTCGACCACCTGCCCGCCGGATGCTTCGATCGCCCGGTCCAGCGCCGACTCTTCGCTGACCATCGATTTCGACTTGATGGTCTTGTGCACGCCGTGGCGCTTCGCGATGTCGAGCACGTGCTGGTTGACCTCGTCCGGCGTTGCCGCCCAGAGCACAGTGGCGCCGCGCGCGGTGGCGTTTTTTTCGAAAATCTCCAGCCATACGTCGAGACGATCCAGCGCCCGCTGGCGGATGGCGCGTGCCGCCTCGCGCGTCGCTTCGAAATCGTCGAGCTCGACCAGGGACTCGCGGCGCTTGGCGACGAATTTGCCTTTGATCTTTTGCAGGTTGCCCTGGAGCTGCGCATTGCCCATATTTTCATGGGCGCGCTCCTTGAAATGCATCGATGCGATTTGCATTGCCATCCTTGTCAGCGTGCGCTACGGGGCATCGCCGGCCAGCAGTTCGGCGACGTGCACGACCCTGGTCGTCATGTCGCCGCGCCGCCGCAGCCTGCCCTCGATATTGAGCATGCACCCGAGATCACCGAGCGCGAGCGCATCGGCCTTCGACTGCGCCACGAACTCGCACTTGTTGTCGGCAAGCCGCGATGAAATCTCACCGTATTTGATGGAGAATGTCCCGCCGAAGCCGCAGCAGGTTTCGCATTCTGTCATTTCCTTGAGCGTAAGCCCCGGCATTTTGGCCAGTAGCGTGCGAGGCTGCTGCTTGACGCCCATTTCGCGCAGGCCGGCACAGGAGTCGTGGTAGGTGACGGTGCCGGCAAATTTACCCGGGACCGACTCCAGCTTGATGACGTTGACCAGAAAGTCGGTGAGCTCCCAGGTCTTGGCGCCCAGCGCGTCCGCGCGTCGAAGCATCGCCGGATCGTCGCGAAAGAGATCCGCATAATGCGTCTTGATCATGCCGGTGCACGAGCCCGAAGGCGCGACCAGATAGTCGCAGCCCTCGAATTCCCCGATCAGCTTCGTCGCCAGCGCGATAGCGCCCCTGCGGTCACCCGAGTTGTAGCCCGGCTGGCCGCAACACGTTTGAGTCGCGGGAACGATCACCTGCGCGCCGCCGGCTTCGAGCAGCTTGATCGCGGCAAAGCCGATCGACGGACGCATCAGGTCGACGAGGCAGGTGACGAAGAAACCAACGCGCATGATGGTCAGCGAAAGCGCGAGCTCAATACGAGCGGGTCAGGGCGACGACGCACATTCCCATCAACTGCTGAGGGAAGATGCCGAAGAATAACAGCGAGAGCCCGTTGAGCGACAGCAATACCTGCATGTCGCTCCGTGCTGCGAGCGGCGCTTTGTCTACCGGATCGTCGAAATACATCAGCTTGACGATCCGCACGTAGTAGAAAGCGCCGATCAGCGACGCCAGCACCGCGACGACCGCAAGCCACACCAGGCCAACGTCGACCGCTGCCTCGATCACCGCGAACTTCGCGTAGAAACCGACGGTCGGCGGCACACCCGCAAGCGAGAACATCGCCAGCAACATGAGGAATGCGTACCACGGACTGCGCTGATTCAGGCCCTTGAAATCGTCCAGATTTTCCGCCTCGAAACCGGCACGGGAAAGGAGCAGCACCAGCCCGAAACCCGCCAGGCTGCTCATCACGTAGGTCACGACGTAGAACATGGCCGCACTGTAGCCATTGACGTTGGCGGCGAGAAACCCCATGAGCATGAAGCCCATGTTGGCGATGGCCGAGTACGCGAGCATTCGCTTGACGTTGGACTGCGAGATCGCAATGACGTTGCCGACAATCATTGACAGCAGCGACAGGACGATCAGCATCCCCTGCCAGTCGAACGCCACCGCCGCGAGCGATCCGACCAGCATGCGGGTCATGAACGCGAAAGCGGCGAACTCCGGCGCGGTGCCGATGAAAAGAGTGATCGCCGTCGGCGCGCCCTGGTACACATCGGGCACCCACATGTGGTAGGGAACCGCACCCAGCTTGAACGCAATCGCGGAAACGACGAACACCAATCCGAAAATAAGGATCGTCCTGTTTGCATGCCCGCCGAAAATGATGGTGGTGACGCGGTTGATCTCGAGCGTGCCGGTGGCACCGTAGATCATCGACATGCCGTACAACAGCAGCCCGGACGCGAGCGCGCCGAGGACGAAATACTTCATCGCCGCTTCCACCGCGGTGCCGGATTCGCGGTGCAGCGCGACCAACGCGTATAGCGACAGCGACATGAGCTCGAGCCCAAGATAGAGCGTCAGAAAATGGTTCGCGGAGATCATGACCATCATGCCAAGGAGCGCGAACATGGCCAGCACGAAGGTTTCGCCGCGGAACAATCCACGCGCGGCAAGGTAGCCCCGCGAGTAGACCAGCATCAATATCACCGTGAGGCAGGTCAGAAAGTTGAGCACATCGCCGAAGGCGTCGGCTACGAACATGTTGCCGAACGTGCGTACGGGAGTGTTGTGAAATACATACAGGATCGCCGATGCGGTCGCCGCGACGGAGAGCAGCGTCAGCCAGTAGGAGACGTGGCGCCGCGGCTCCGGCACGAACAAGTCGATCATCAGCACCGCGCACGCGCTGACCAGCAATACGATCTCGGGCAGCGCCGGGACGTAGTCGAACGCGAGTGTCGCGACGGACGGCATCACAGCTTGCTCTTGGCGACGTGCGCCAGCAACTCCGTGACCGAGGCATGCATCAGATCGGTGAACGGCTTCGGATAAAGGCCCAGCGCCAGAACGGCAACCACCAGCGTACCCAGCAGCCAGAATTCCCGGCGCGAGACGTCCTTCAATGCGCCGACGCGGTCGTTGGCGACGCCACCGAACCAGACGCGCTTGTACATCCACAGCGTGTACGCGGCACCGAGAATCATGATCGTCGCGGCGAGGAAGCCAAGCCAGAAATTGACCTTGATCGCCGCGAGAATGACCATGAACTCACCGACGAATCCACTCGTTCCCGGCAGACCGGCGTTGGCCATCGCGAAGAACATCGCCAGGGCGGCGAACGTGGGCATGGTATTGGCGACTCCGCCATAGTCCGATATCAGCCGGCTGTGCATGCGGTCGTACAGCACGCCGACACAGAGAAACATCGCGGCGGAGACGAAGCCGTGCGAGATCATCTGCGTGAGACCGCCCTCGACGCCCATTTCGCTGAACAGGAAAAATCCCAGCGTGACGAATCCCATGTGCGAGATCGACGAATAGGCGATCAGTTTTTTCATGTCCGCCTGGACCAGCGCGACAAAGCCGATATAGACGACCGCGATCAGCGACAGCGTGATCACGAAACCGGCCAGATAGCGGCTCGCGTCTGGCACGATGGGAAGGATGAAGCGCACGAAACCGTAGGCGCCGACTTTGAGCGTGATCGCCGCCAACACCACCGAGCCACCGGTCGGTGCCTCGACGTGCGCGTCGGGCAGCCAGGTATGCACCGGCCACATCGGCACCTTGACCGCGAAGGCGAAAAAGAACGCCACGAAAAGCAGCACCTGCGTCTTGAGCGACAACGGCAGCTGGTACCACTCGAGAATCGAAAAGCTTCCGCCGCTGATCGAGTAGAGGTAAATCAGCGCCACCAGCATCAGGACCGAGCCGAGAAATGTGTACAGAAAAAACTTGATCGCGGCGTAAACGCGGTTCGGGCCGCCCCAGATGCCGATGATCAGATACATCGGGATCAGCATCCCCTCGAAGAAGACGTAGAACAGCACGCCGTCGAGCGCGGTGAAGACGCCATTAAGAAGCCCCGACATGATCAGGAAGGCCGCCATGTACTGCGCAACCTTTTTCTCGATCACGATCCAGCCCGCCCAGACCACGAGCACGGTGATAAAGCTGTTGAGGAGCACCAGCAGCACCGAGATCCCGTCGACGCCGAGAAGGTAATTGACGTTGAAGCGGGGAATCCACTCCTTGGCCTCGACGAACTGCATTTCGGCGGTGCCGGGCGCGAAGTGGGTGTAGAGCGGAATGGTCACGGCGAAGCCGGCGACCGATCCGATGAGCGCCAGCCAACGCGCAGCGGCGACGTCGCGGTCGCGATGGATCGCGAGCACCAGCAGTCCTGAGACGATCGGAACCCAGATCGCGAGACTCAAGTAAGGCAGCATCGTCATTGCGGGAGCTGCTAGCGTCCTACCCACCATGTCAGGAGCGCGAATACACCGATGATCATGGTGAATGCGTAGTGATAGACGTACCCCGACTGAACCTTGCGCAGCAGCGCCGACGTCGCTCCCACCAGACGTGCGCTGCCGTTGACGAAGAAGCCATCGATGATCGACCGGTCGCCGACGTCGGAGAACAACGCGCCGATCCGACGAAAACCTCCGGCAAGAAGCCAGTCGTTGAAGCGGTCGATGTAGTAATTGTTGATCAGCAGCGCGTAGAGAGCGCCCGTCCTGGCCTGTATTTTCGCCGGCAGATCGGGACGCTTGATGTACAGCAGCCACGCGGTCGCGATACCCGCTGCCGCGAGCCAGAACGGCAGGCCAAGCAAGCCGTGCTCGATGAACGGTACGGCGCCGTGCCACTCCTCGCGCATCGTTGCCAATCCGCCATGCTGGGCCGCAATCGCGATCGAGCCGCCGAAATAGTTCCCGAACAGCACCGTGTCGATGTATGCCCAGCCCGAATACAGCGATGGAATCGCCAGCAGCACCAGCGGTACCGTAATCACCCACGGGCTCTCACGGGGCGCTGCGCCGTGCGCATGCTCCTCATGGCCGGGCTCCTCGTGCAGCTGCTTTGCGCTGTCATCGTCGATGTGCGCGGTTTCGGAATGACCGAAGCGCTCCTCGCCATGAAAAGCGAGAAACAACATGCGGAAGGTGTAGAGCGCGGTCAGAAACACGACCGCCGTGACCGCGAATTGCGCGTAGCCATGGCCGCCCACCGACGACAACTGCACCGCCTCGATGATGGCGTCCTTGGAAAAGAATCCGGCAAAAGGCGGGATCCCCGCCAGCGCCAGCGCTCCGACCCACATCGTCGCGTAGGTGACCGGCATGTAGCGCCTTAAGCCCCCCATCTTGCGAAGATCCTGCTCGTGATGAAGGGCGATGATCACCGAGCCGGCACCCAGGAACAGGAGCGCCTTGAAGAACGCGTGCGTCATCAAGTGGAAAATCGCCGCCGGATACGCCGACACGCCGAGCGCGACCGTCATGTAGCCGAGCTGCGACAACGTCGAGTAGGCGATGACGCGCTTGATGTCGTTCTGGACGACGCCCAGCAGCGCCATGAACAGCGCCGTCGTCGCGCCGATGACGGTCACGAACGACAGCGCGGTGTCGGACAGCTCGAATAACGGGCTCATGCGCGCGACCATGAAGATGCCTGCGGTCACCATCGTCGCCGCATGGATCAGCGCCGAGATCGGCGTCGGACCCTCCATCGAGTCCGGCAGCCAGACATGCAGAGGCACCTGCGCGCTCTTGCCCATGGCGCCGACGAAAAGTGCGATGCAGATGGCGGTCAGCAACGGCCATGGCGCGCCCGCGCCCACATCGAGCACCGTGGTCGCGAGCTTCGGCGCGGCACCGAATACCGTCGCGTAGTCGAGCGACCCGAAAAAGGCGACGATGAGCCCGATGCCCAGGACGAAGCCGAAGTCGCCGACGCGGTTGGCGAGAAACGCCTTCAGGTTCGCGTAGATGGCCGTCGGCCGGGTGAACCAGAAGCCGATCAGCAAGTACGAGACCAAGCCTACCGCCTCCCAGCCGAAAAAGAGCTGCAGGAAGTTGTTGGCCATCACCAGCATCAACATGCTGAACGTGAACAGCGAGATGTAGGAAAAAAAGCGCGTGTAGCCGGGATCGTCCGCCATGTACCCCACGGTGTAGATGTGCACCATCAGCGAGACGAAGGTCACGACGACCATCATCAGCGCGGTCAGGGGGTCGATCAGGAACCCGATCGCGAACTTGACGTTGCCAGACGTCATCCAGACATAAATATCGCCGTTGAATGCGTTGCCGGCGAGCACATCGCGAAGAACAAATCCCGACCCGACGAACGAAACCGCGACGCCGAGTATGCAGATCCAGTGCGATGCGGCACGGCCGAGCTTCGCGCCCCAAAGCCCGACAACGATCGCCCCGGCGAGAGGGCTAAGCGCGATGAGCAGATAGAGCTGCTGCATGCTCATGGGGCCCGCCCGGCAACACGAGCGACCGCGGTTTCGAACTGCTCAGCCACGGAGGGTCCTCAGGTCCTCGACATCGATCGAGCCCACGCTGCGGAACAGAAGCACCAGGATCGCGAGTCCGATTGCCGACTCGGCCGCCGCGACGGTGAGAATGAAAAAGACGAAAATCTGGCCCGCGGTATCGTCGAGATAGTACGAGAACGCGATGAAGTTGAGATTGACGGCGAGCAGCATGAGCTCGATCGCCATCAGCATGATAATGACATTGCGCCGGTTGAGAAAGATGCCGATGACGCTGATGGCGAACAGAATCGCCCCCAGCACCAGATAATGCGACAGCGTCGGTTGCGAAAGCAGCGACAAGTCGAAACCCCCCACAGATGTCCGGCGGCAACCGGAGCCGTGCTACATCGACCGGAGCAGTTGCCCGCTCATCATTCCTTTTTCTCGAGCGGCATATCGATGATCCGAAGCCTGTCGGCGCGACTGACCTTGACCTGCTCGTTCGGGTTCTGATATTTCGTCTCCCGCCGCGTGCGATGCGTAAGCGCGATGGCGGCGATGATCGCGACCAGAAGAATCACCGCCGCGATCTCGAACGGGAAAGCGTAGTCGGTGTAGATCTGCCGTCCCAGCGCGCTGGTATTGCTGTAACCGGGCCCGGTCTGGCCGGGACTCGGGGTCGCGCCCGCCGGCAGGTACCCGCCGATCAGCACCAGCGCCATCTCGACAAGAATCAGCAAGCCGACGGTCGCGCCGACCGGGATGTAACCTCGAAATCCCTCGCGCATCTTGTCGAAATTGACGTCCAGCATCATCACCACGAACAAAAACAGCACCATCACCGCGCCGACGTAAACCAGCACCAGCGCGATGGCCAGGAACTCCGCGTGCAGCAGCATCCACACGCCGGCGGAGCTGAAAAAAGACAGCACCAGCCACAAAGCCGAATGGACCGGATTGCGGCTGGTGATCACGCGCAGCGCCGCGAACACGAGGATCGCGGCGAAGGCGTAGAAAATGACGGTCTGGGCGGTCATCGATAGCGCGCGTCATCGGCCCGATCGGCGGCGATCTGCGCTTCGTAGCGGTCGCCGACCGCCAGCAGCATCTCCTTGGTGTAGATCAGATCGCCGCGCTTCTCGCCGTGAAATTCCAGAATGCGGGTCTCGACGATGGAATCGACCGGGCAGCTCTCCTCGCAAAAGCCACAGAATATGCACTTGGTGAGGTCGATGTCGTAGCGGGTGGTGCGCCGCGTGCCGTCGTCGCGCTGTTCCGATTCGATGGTGATCGCCAGCGCCGGACAGACCG
>VBDA01000080.1 GCA_005883655.1 Betaproteobacteria bacterium
GGCCCTGGAAGCGATGGCTTGCGGCTTGCCGGTTGTGACCAGCAACAAGTCGGGAGCGGCCGAGCTGGTTATTGAACACGACGCAGGGCTGGTGTGCGAGGCGCGCGACGTCGATGCGCTGGCCCGGCACATGATGACGCTGATCGATCCGGAGGCCCGTCGCCTATTGGGTGCGCGGGCGCGGGAGGCGGTGCTTCCGCTGACTCCGGCGTCGATGACATTGCAGCTGGTGCTGCTATATCGCGACTTGATCGCGGCGGCGGTCGCGGTGAGAGACGGGGACGAGAAGCCCGCTGCGTTATAATCCCGGGGAGCTTCGCTCATTTCGCTGACACGCCGGCAGCGAGTACCAGCTCGCGCGCATCCATCGGCTCTCAATCGGTTTCCCAATGGGTTCCTCCATCGGTTCCCCATCGTCATTGTGGCACCCAGTCTGACCCTTTACCGGCGCCTGCTGCGCTACGTCCGTCCCTATTGGTGGGCGTTTGCGCTAGCGATACTCGGCATGGTCATTGTCGCGGCCGGCGACGTGGTCATGGCTTATATGGTGATGCCCATCATTCAGCGGCTGCAGCACCCGGACCCGGCGATGACGATTCAGTTGCCACTCGCGGTTGTCGCGGTCTTCCTTCTTCGCGGACTCGGCTCATTCATGTCCGAATACGGAATGGCGTGGACCGGCCACAGGGTTGTCTTCGATCTTCGACGGCAGATGATCGACCGGCTGCTTTCGCTCCCGACACCGTATTACGACTCCCAGTCGTCGGGGCGGCTGATCTCCAAGTTCACCTTCGATGCCTATCAGCTCGCTGCTGCGACCTCGTCGGCGATCACGACCGCGATTCGCAGCGCGTTGACCATCGCCGGGAGCCTGGGCCTCCTTTTCTGGCTCAACTGGCAGCTCACGTTGATTTCGATCGTCGTTATGCCGTCGGTCGCCCTCGTGATTCGCTATTTCAGCCGCCGTTTGCGTCGAGTCGCGCGTGACGTGCAGCAGCGCACCGGGTCGATCACCCACGTGCTGGAGGAAATCGTAGGCGCGCAGCGGGTCGTGAAAATTTTCAGCGGGCAGGATTACGAGCGCAAGCGCGCGGTCGCCGGAGCGAACAAGCTGCGGCAGTCGATGAGCAAGCAGTCGTCGGCAAGCGCCGCCAGCTCGCCGCTATTGCAGTTCGTCGGCGCCTGCGTGGTCGGGTTCATCGTCTATATCGCGCTCAGGCAAAGCGAGACCGGCGGCTTCGACGCAGCGCGGTTCACGGCTTACGTGATAGCACTGCTGACTCTTCTCGACCGTATGCGGTCGCTGTCGGGGGTCAATGCCAACATCCAGCGCGGTCTCGCCGCGGCGGAGAGCATTTTCGGATTCATCGATGAAAAGCCGGAAGAGGACCGCGGCACCGTCGTCCTCGAAAGGGTGCGCGGCGAGCTCACTTTCGATCGCGTGTCGCTTCGCTACGACGGCTCGGACAAGGACGCGCTGCGCGAGGTCAGCCTGATGATTGCTCCCGGCGAGAGCGTCGGGCTGGTGGGGCCTTCCGGCGGCGGCAAGACATCGCTGGTCAACCTGATCCCCCGCTTCTACCAGCCGACAGCGGGGCGAATCATGCTCGACGGCCGAGGCATCGACGAGCTCACGCTCGCCAACCTGCGCAGCCACATTGCGTTGGTGGGCCAGGACGTGACGCTTTTCAACGACACCGTCGCCGCGAACATCGCCTACGGCGCAATGTCCGATGCGACGCGCGATGCCGTCGAGCGCGCCGCCGTCGCTGCGCATGCACTGGACTTCATTCAGGCCCTGCCGAAGGGTTTCGAGACTCTCGTCGGCCAGCATGGCATCCGCTTGTCCGGCGGCCAGCGGCAGCGTATCGCGATTGCGCGGGCGATTCTGAAGAACGCGCCGATCCTGATTCTCGACGAAGCAACGTCGGCGCTCGACTCCGAGTCGGAGCGACATGTGCAGGCGGCGATGGATGCGCTCATGCGTGGACGCACCACCATCGTCATTGCCCACCGGCTATCCACCATCGAACGCGTCGACCGCATCGCGGTGCTCGATGCCGGACGCATCGTCGAACACGGCACGCATGCGGACCTGATCGCGCGCGACGGCATTTACGCCAAGCTTCATCGCATCCAGTTTGCTGCGGCGACGGCGCTCGCCTAGTGTCCTGTCCCGCAAATTCGCTCGATAGTTCGCGGCGAAATCGGCCGTCATGCTGCGTTGCTCGGCCTCACCGTAGCACGGGCTACGGAGTCGGCCTCGCGCCTTGCCTGACGGCCGATTTCATCCGCTTCTTTATCTTCGGAATTTACGGGACAGGACACGGGCGGCCACGCCCCATACCATCATGTGCGGCATCACGGGCTACGTAAGCACCGACCGGCGGGCATGGGAATCCTTGCCGGGCATGACCCAGGCTCTGGTGCACCGGGGCCCCGATGCCGACGGTTATTATCGCGACGGCGCAGTGGGCCTCGGTCATCGCCGACTCTCGGTCATCGACGTCGAAGGCAGCAACCAGCCGCTGATCTCTCCTGATCAGGATATCGCGGTCATTTTCAACGGCGAGATCTATAACTATCGAGCGCTTCGGCGCGAGCTCGCGGATGCCGGCCATATTTTCACCACCAACGGCGATGGTGAAGTGTTGGTTCACGGTTGGCGTCAATGGGGTCGCCAGTTACTCGAGAAGATCTCGGGCATGTTCGCATTCGCGATATGGGATCGCGGGCGTGCCGAGCTGTTCCTCGCGCGCGATCACCTCGGCGTAAAACCCCTGTACTACGCGTGGCACGCCGGATCGTTCGTCTTTGGTTCCGAAATCAAGGCGCTGCTGCGGTTTCCGACAATGCCGCACGATGTCGATCTCGATGCCGTGGCCCTCTATCTCGAGTGTCAGTACATTCCGACGCCGTATAGCATTTATGCCGCAATCCGCAAGCTTCCCGCGGGACATTGGATATCGTTCCAAAACGGAGCGTTGACGAGCGGGTCATTTTGGCATCCGTCGTACGCACCAAAGCACGCGCTTCAGGGGATGGCTGCGGTCGATGCGCTTTCCGCCAGATTGTCCTCGTCCATCCAATCGATGCTCGTCGCCGATGTGCCGCTCGGCGTCTTCGTCAGCGGCGGCATCGATTCCAGCCTGATCGCGGCGCTCGCGACGCGGATCTCCGGCCGTGCGCTCGATACATTCACCCTGGGTTTCAGGGGTAACGACGTCGGCAGTGAGCACGAGGAGGCCGCGCGCGTCGCGCGTCACATCGGCAGCAACCATCATTGCCTGATGCTGAGCCCCGAAGAGGTCTTGCCGGCACTCGACCGGTGGGGTGAAGTGTTTGACGAGCCCTTCGGCGATCAAGCGGCCTTACCTACGATGCTCCTGGCGCAGCACGCCAGAAAAAGCGTAACGGTCGTTCTTACCGGTGAAGGAGCCGATGAAGTTTTCGGCGGCTATAGCAACTATGGCAAACGCATCCGCGAAGATCGCTTGACCAGCGTGCTTGGCGCGCGCGGCTCCCCCGTGCCTTTCCTGATCCGCCGGCTTCCTGCACGGATTGCGCGCGATCGAATCCTCAAGGCGGCAGCCGAGCCACGCTCCCGGCGATACGCGACGATCCCGAATATTTTTGACGCGCTTCTCCGACGCGAATACTTTACGGAAAAGTTTCGACACTCGGTATCGGCCAGCATCGCCGATCGCGCGGAGCTGTTCTACAACGAGTGTGACTCACCATCATATCTCGATCACTTGCTCAATATCGATGCTCGATTGTGGCTGCCCGATGATCTGCTGGCGAAGGTCGATCGGTCGACAATGGCGCATTCCCTGGAAGCGCGGGTGCCTTACCTGGATCACGATTTTTTCGGATGGTGCGCACGGTTGCAACCGTCGGACAAGGTACGCGGCAAAGGACGCAAGCTGCTCCTGAAGCGACTCGCAGAGCGGCACCTTCCGCTCGACATCGTGCATCGCCCGAAGCAGGGCTTCATGATGCCATTGCAGCGATGGCTGGGTCGCGAGCTGAAAGGCGATCTCGAACACGCGCTGGGTCCGGCGGGGTTGCAACGGCGAGGGTTGATTCGATCGGACGCGATAGAGCGCCTGCTCCGCGAACATTCCCTGAACGTTCATAACCATGCCATGCGACTCTGGGTATTGTTGATCCTCGAGCGCTGGTTTGCGCGGTACGAGCCCTCCTTCTCCCTTTAATGCACGTGCGGCCGCTCTCGATCGTCCACACCGAGAACTCCGCTGGCTGGGGAGGTCAGGAAATCCGCATTCTCACCGAGGCTCGCGGAATGCTGGAGCGCGGCCATCGAGTAACGCTCCTGACGCCTCCCGAGACGCCGATATACGACGCGGCGGCGCGCTACGGCGTTCCGGCCGTTCCCCTTGGCATACGTCGAAAACAGCCCTCCGATTTTTTCGTCCTGCGCGCCTGGCTGTCGAGGCACAGGCAGTCGATTGACGTCCTTAACACGCACAGTTCCACCGACAGCTGGCTTGGTGCCCTTTCATGTGCATCCATGGCCAATCCGCCGCCCATCGTCCGCACGCGGCACGTATCGACGCACATCAACAACAGCGCCGCGACGCGGTGGCTCTATTGTCGGGCAGCAGCCCACATCGTCACCGCTGGCGAGGCCGTACGCCACAGCATTGCCGAGACCAATGCGGTCCCACTCGAGCGAATCACCTCCGTTCCCACAGGCATTGATCTTCACCAATTCGTTCCGGGCGATGCCGTCGCCGCCCGCTCGAGGGTCGGTCTGCCGCAAAAGCCTACGCTGGGTATCGTCGCGACTCTGCGTGATTGGAAGGGCCATGATTACTTGTTCGAGGCGCTCGCCCTCGAGCGAACAGCGTGGGCGGGCTGGAATATTGTAGTCGTCGGTGACGGGCCGCATCGCCCGAAGCTCGATAGGCGAGTCGCGCAACTCGGGCTGGGGGACAACCTCCGGTTCGTCGGTCAGCAGCACGATGTTGTGCCTTGGTTTCAGTCGCTCGATCTTTTCACGCTGCCGTCTTATGGAGAGGAAGGTGTGCCGCAAGCGATCATGCAAGCAATGGCGTGCGCGATCGCGGTTGTCTCAACGCCGGTCGGCGCGATCCGCGAAGCGGTGGACGATGCTGTCACGGGAATACTGGTCGAACCGCGTTCGGCGAGCGCTCTCAGCGCCGGTCTCGCGCGCTTGCGCGACGACCCGGATTTGCGCGCGCGCTACGCGCTGGCCGGGCGCGCTCGTGCAATTGGGTTCTTTGGCATCGATCGAATGCTCGATGGCATGGAATCGGTCTTCCGATACGTTCTGGATCGGGCCTGACATGTGCGGGATTGCGGGATATTTTGGCAGCCGAATGGTGGGTCCTGCGACCGTGGAGCATATGTTGAGTGCCCTACGGCAACGCGGTCCCGATGCCGAGCGTGTGCAGGCCTGGGACGCCGATTTTCGCGCGACATCGTTACCTGCACCGAATGCATTGCTCAACACGCGTTTGGCGATCATCGATCCCAGACGGGAAGCCGACCCGCCGATTGCGAATGACGTCGGCGATATCTGGATCACCTACAACGGCGAAGTCTACGACTGGAGCGCGGACGCGGCCGTGCTGAGGAACGAAGGGTTTCATTTCCGCACTCGTTCCGATACCGAGTTCATTCTGCATGCATACGAACATTGGGGAATCGACTTCCTGCAACGGCTCCGCGGCATGTTCGCCATCGCGATCTGTGACCTTCGTCGGCGCGTGATTTTCGTGATCCGCGATCGTCTCGGGCTCAAACCGGTCGTCTATGTGCATCGAAAAGATGGATTCGCATTCGCATCGACCGTGCGAGCGGTGCTTCCGTGGCTGCCTTCCGGCGCTCGTGCTTTCTCGCCGAGTGGACTCGACGCGTATCTTGCTCATCGCACGATTCCGGCGCCGCGCTCGGCGTTCACCAATATTGCAAGGCTGCCGCCCGCGCATTACTTGCGCTACGATCTCATCACGGGTGATGCTTCGAGCATCGAGTATTGGCGCCCCGAAGCATTGCCGGAGCCCTGGCTGCCCACCTTTGATACCGCGATCCGCGTACGTACTGTCGCCGACAGGCCGTTAGGGCTTTTCCTGTCGTCCGGCGTCGATTCAAGCGCCATCGCGTGCCGGCTCGCAGCGATGGGTTTTCAGGGGTTGGAGACCTTCACCGCTGCGTTCAGCGGCACCACATTCGACGAAAGCGCGGATGCCCGGCGAACAGCCCAGAGTCTCGGCCTCTCAAATCGCGCAATTCCGATGAATGAACGGATCGTCGACGATTTCGAGCGAATCATCGCCGATCTTGACGAGCCGTTTGCCGACCCGTCAAGCGTGCCCACGTGGTATCTGTCTCGGGAGGCCACGCGACATGTGAAAGTCGTGCTCGGAGGCGACGGCGGCGACGAGCTCTTCGCCGGCTACAAGCGCTACGCGAAACACATGCGCACAGGCTGGCGCCATGGCCTGCGATTGCCGCACGCGCGTCCACCCGCCGGCGTCGGCGGAAATGTGTTGCGGCGCCTTGTCGAAGAGCTGCGGCTTGACTGGGCTTCGGCCTACGTCTTGCGGTTTTCCGGGTTCACGCCGGGCGAAAGGCTTTTTCTGCAACCCAATTACGAGGCGCAGCCTCATTATTGGCGGATGCCGCCGGGCACTTCCGCGGTCAGGCTCGAAACGCTGCTCGAGATCGATCGACTCAATTATCTGCCCGACTATATTCTGCGCAAGGCCGATCTCTGCACAATGGCCCACGGACTGGAGATGCGCGCG
>VBDA01000081.1 GCA_005883655.1 Betaproteobacteria bacterium
AACTTGATTGGCGCGCCGGTGACCTGGCGCACCGAAAGGGCCGCGCCGCCGCGCGCATCGCCATCGAGCTTGGTCAGGACGATGCCGGTAAGCGGCAGCGTGTCGCGAAATGCTCTCGCGGTATTCACCGCGTCCTGACCCTGCATTGCATCGACGACGAAAAGCGTCTCCACGGGCGACACCGCGGCATGCAGCGCTGCAATCTCCTGCATCATCGCGTCATCGATCGCAAGCCGGCCCGCGGTGTCGACCAGCACCACTTCGTGATAGTGGCGGCGAGCCCAATCGAGCGCCGCGCGCGCAATCGCAACGGGCGCATCGCTCGCCGAAGACGGAAAGAAATCGACACCGACCTGGGCCGCGAGCGTCCTCAACTGTTCGATCGCGGCCCAGCAAAACTTTCTTGCGCATGTCGGCACGGAGCAGTCTCGCCAGCTTGCCCGCGGTCGTTGTCTTGCCGGTGCCCTGCAGTCCCGCCAACAGGATCACCGCCGGCGGCGCCACCGCGAGACTGAGCGGCGTCGCGCTGCCGCCCATGAGCGTCGCGAGCTCGCGCTGGACGACGCCGACCAGCGCCTGGCCAGGCGTGAGCGAGCTGACGACCTCTTGGCCAATGGCCTTCTCGCGCACCGCGGATATGAAATCCCTGACCACGGGCAGCGCTACATCGGCTTCGAGCAGCGCCATGCGCACTTCGCGCAAAGCGTCCTGGATATTAGCGTCGGTCAACCGCGCTTCGCCGCGCAGTTGCTTCATGACACGGCCGAGCCGTGCGGTCAGATTGTCAAGCATAGGGGAGTGAAATCCGCATGCGGCAGCGACATGAGCGCGGGTGTAAACTCAATCAGCCGCGGGGCACTTTACGCATGATTTTACTCTACCTGCCGGTATCCGCCGCATATCTTGGCTCGGCGTGGCTCGAATGGGAGCGGCTGGTTCAGCCGGCGAGAACGGAGCTTCATCACCGCATTGCGATCGCTTCGTGGCTGACCGCCTGCGCGCTGATCGGGCACGCATTCCTGGTCTCGAGCGCGATCGTCACCGTCGCCGGGCTGGACTTGAGCCTCGCCAATGCGCTGTCGGCAGTCGCCGGCATGACCGCGTTGTTTGCCTGGCTTGGATCGCTCACCCGTTCGCTACCTGGTGTTGTCGTAGTCGCGCTGCCGGTGGCCGCGCTGGCGTCGTGGCTGCCTTTCCTGTTCGCGAATCCGCATCGATTCTCCTTCACCGAGGAGCCTTGGGCCGCGTTGCACATCGCCGTCGCCCTCATTGCGTATGCACTTTTGATCGTCGCAACCATGCAGGCGCTGATGTTGATGGGGCTGCAGAAGCGACTTCATCGGGGCCTGCCGGAGCCGAACGCGGGAGAGCTGCCCCCGCTTTTGACGATGGAGCAATTTCTGTTTCGCATCGTCGGTGCCGGATTCGCTTTGCTGACACTGACTCTGGCGACGGGCATTTTCTTTTCCGAGCAGCTGTTCGGCAAACCTCTGACTTTCAATTACAAGACGGTATTCTCGGTGCTCGCCTGGTTTGCGTTCGGCGCTCTTCTCGTCGGACGGCACCGATTTGGTTGGCGCGGCCGAACCGCGCTCAATTGGATACTGTTCGGCAGCGCGCTGCTTCTGCTTGCCTATATCGGCAGCAAATTCGTGCTCGAAGTCATACTCCGGCGCTAGCGCACCGAGCCCACCGGTTCCTTGACAGCGTCGCGACGCGGCCAAATACTCGGACCGCCCTTCTCCTTCGCCGCCTGATTTGAGCGACATTTCGGTTTCCACGCTGGTGCTCTGGGTGATCGTGATGCTCGTCGTCTCGGGCTTCTTCTCGATCGCCGAGACCGCGATGATGGCCGTCAATCGCTACCGGCTGCGGCTGAGCGCGCAGCGCGGCGCGCGAGGAGCGAAGCTCGCTCTTGACCTTCTCGCCCGCACCGACAAGCTCCTCGGTGTGATCCTGCTCGGAAATACACTGGTCGCGGCCGGTGCGGCAACGCTCACCGCGGTGATCACCAAGCGGCTGTACGGCGAAGGCGAGGTACCGCTGGCGATTGGAGCGGTCGCGATCTCATTCGCGCTGCTTGTGTTCTCGGAAATCGCACCGAAAGTCGTCGGCGCGGCCCACGCCGACCGGCTTGCGCCGCTGGTGAGCTTCATCCTGGCACCGATGCTCAAAGCGGCGACGCCGGTCGTCTGGTTCGTCAACCTTTTCGTGCAGGGCTTGCTCAAGCTGCTGCGGCTCCAGCCCGGACTCGAACCCGAGGCGACGCTATCGCAAGAAGAAGTGCGCAGCCTGGTGCTCGAAGGTCACTATTTTCGTGGCAAACATCGCGCCATGCTTGCCAATCTCCTCGATCTTGATTCGGTCACCGTCGACGATGTAATGACCCCGCGCAACCACATCGAGGCACTCGATCTTTCGGAGAAACCGGCCGTGCTCGCGCAGCAATTGGCGACGAGCTATCACACGCGCGTGCCGGTCTTCGAACACGCGTTGGACAACATCATCGGCGTCCTGCATCTGAAGCAGGTCCTCCGACTGCAGCAGGCGGGGGAGATCGATGCCGAGCATTTGCGAACCATTCTTCGGCCAGCGTATTTCATTCCCGCGGGAACTCCACTTCTGGCTCAGCTGCAGCAGTTTCAGGCCGATCGACAGCGTCTTGGCCTGGTCGTCGATGAATATGGCGAATTGCTTGGACTGGTTTCCCTTGAGGATATCCTGGAGGAAATCGTCGGAGAATTCACGACCCAGGCTCCCGGCGGGACGGAAATCTTTCAGCGCGAGGCCGACGGCAGTGTTGTAGTAGACGGAATGGCACCGCTGCGCGTGCTCAACCGCAAGCTAGGTACGTCTTTTCCGCTGGAAGGCCCGAAAACCCTCAGCGGCCTGATCGTGGAGCATCTTGGCGACATTCCGGATGCCGGAGTGAGCTTCCGCCTCGCCGGACAGACGGTCGAAGTGCTCCAAGTCCAGGACCACGCGGTCAGGGTTGTCAAACTGTCGCCGCCCGTGGGCCGCAGCCCTTCGCCGCCTTTACAAACCACAGGCGAGCAGGCATCATCGATAAGCTAACTTTTATGCGTCTGGAATATGCACGCGACGGCTCTTCCGAGGTTCGGCGCGAGGCAAATTAACAATGGCTACCAAGGCGGCAGTTCAGAGCATCAGCGGTCTGGCACGGGCGATGGTGCAGCACGGCCTATTGTCCGAATACGACGCTGAGACGCTTCAGGGGCAGGCGCAGACCGCGAGCATCGGTTTCGTCGAGCAGATGCTGCTTTCCAAGCGGATGAATGCCGCGCAGGTCGCCGTCTTTGCATCGCGCGCGTTCGGCGCGCCGCTGTTCGATCTGGCCGGTTTCGATCTCGATCAGATCAACAAGGAACTTGTCGACGCCAGAATAGCGGTGACGCGACGCGTCCTGCCGCTGCATAAGCGCGGCAATCGGCTTTTCGTTGCCGTTTCCGATCCGGCGAATATGCAAGCGCTGGACGAGGTCAGGTTCAAGACCAACCTGGTGATCGATCCCGTCGTCGTCGAGGACGACAAACTCGGCATTGCCATCGTCAAGGTCATCGAGACCCTGGGCCAGACCCTGAAGGATTTGGTCACCGCCGACGATCTCGAAGTGGACCTTCTGGCGGAAACAGGCCAGAGCCCGACCGATGAGGAGGGCAACAACCCGGACGTCGACGACGCGCCGGTCGTCAGATACATACAAAAGATACTTCTCGACGCCATCGCTGCAGGCGTCTCCGACATCCATTTCGAGCCCTACGAAAAATACTATCGGATCCGCTATCGCCTGGACGGCGTTCTCAAGGAAGTCGCCCAGCCGCCGCTGGTGATCAAGGACAAGATGGCATCGCGCATCAAGGTGATCTCCAAGCTCGACATTTCGGAAAAACGAGTCCCGCAAGACGGGCGCATGAAGCTCGTCTTGAACAAGACACGATCCATCGATTTTCGTGTAAGCACCTTGCCGACGCTTTACGGAGAGAAAATCGTCCTTCGTATTCTCGATGCGGCCGGCGTCAAGCTCGGCATCGAAGCGCTCGGTTACGAGCCCGATCAGCAAAAGATGCTGCTCGACGCCATCGGACGCCCGTATGGAATGATTCTGGTCACCGGGCCTACGGGCAGTGGCAAGACCGTGTCGCTTTACACCTGTCTCAACATCCTGAATCAGCCGGGTATCAATATCTCCACGGCCGAGGACCCTGCGGAAATTCAGCTCCCGGGCGTCAACCAGGTCAACGTGAACGAAAAGGCGGGACTCAACTTCGCCAACGCCCTGCGCGCCTTTCTCCGCCAGGACCCGGACGTCATCATGGTCGGCGAAATCCGCGATCTGGAAACGGCCGACATCGCGATCAAGGCCGCGCAGACCGGCCACCTCGTGCTCTCGACCCTGCACACCAACGACTCGGCGGCGACCTTGATGCGCCTCGCCAATATGGGCGTACCGGCGTTCAACATCGCCTCCAGCGTGATCCTCATCGTCGCGCAGCGGCTTACACGGAAACTTTGCACCCAATGCAAGCGACCGGAAGATATCCCGCCTGAATCGCTGCTCCAGGCCGGATTTTCCGAGCTGGACATCGACGGCTCCTGGCAGGCATATGGTCCGCTCGGCTGCGACCATTGTCTGGGCACCGGGTACAAAGGGCGGATGGGGATCTACGAAGTGATGCCGATTACCGACGACATGCGGCAGGTCATCATGCGCAACGGCAGCGTTCTCGACATTGCCGAGCAGGCCAAGAAGGAAGGTATGCGCAGTCTTCGCCAGTCGGGACTGCTGAAGGTCAAACAGGGTTTGACTTCCCTCGAGGAAATCGAGGCCGTTACCAACGAGTAATCGCGACGGGAATCACCATGGCTACCGCAACCGCACAGCGCAGGGCAAGAGCACCTCAGAGAAGACAGGTCAAGGAATTCACCTATCTCTGGGAGGGCTTCGACCGCAGCAATCGCAGCGTCCGCGGAGAAATGAAGGCTGCGTCGGAGACAGTCGTTACCAGCAATTTGCGGCGGCAGGGAATCCGCATCGTCAAACTGCGGAAGCAGACGTTCCGCGGCGGTCGGCGCGTCAACGAAAAAGACATCACTTTCTTCACCCGCCAGCTCGCAACCATGCTCAAGGCCGGCGTGCCCTTGCTGCAGGCGTTCGAAATCGTCGCCCGTGGACACAGCAATGCGCGCTTCGCGCGATTGATGATGGATATCAAGGGCCGGGTCGAAGCCGGCTCGAGCCTGTCGCAGGCATTCCGGGAGCACCCAGCGCAATTCGACTCGCTTTACTGCAACCTGGTCAATGCCGGAGAAACGGCCGGCATGCTCGATGGCATTCTGGAACGGCTGGCGACCTACAAGGAAAAGATCCTCGCCATCAAAAGCAAGATCAAGTCCGCGCTGTTCTACCCGATCTCGGTTGTTGTGGTGGCTATCGTGGTGATCTGGGTCATCATGATCTGGGTCATTCCGGCCTTCAAGCAGGTCTTTACGAGCTTTGGTGCCAACCTGCCGGCGCCCACGCTGATCGTGATGGCGATTTCAGACTTTTTCGTCTCTTACTGGTGGGCGATCGCCGCAATCGTCGGCGGGGCCATCTTCGGCTTCTTCTTCATGCTTCGCCGCTCGCAAACATTCCGCTATGCGGTCGACCGCATTTCGCTGAAGCTTCCGGTGATCGGTGCAATTCTCGAAAAAGCGACCATCGCGCGCTGGACGCGAACGCTGGCAACGATGTTCGCCGCGGGTGTGCCGCTGGTCGAGTCGCTCGACGCGGTCGCGGGCGCGTCGGGAAATGCCGTCTACGTCGCCGGCACGCGGCAGATCCAGACCGAAGTCAGCACCGGAACGAGCCTGACCAATTCCATGCATAACACCGGCCTGTTCCCGAGCATGGTGCTGCAGATGACCCAGATCGGTGAGGAATCGGGTTCGCTCGACGGCATGCTGTCCAAGGTAGCCGACTTTTTCGAGCGCGAGGTCGACGATGCAGTGGCAGCACTTTCGAGCCTGCTCGAGCCTATCATTATCGTTTTTCTGGGCGTGGTAATCGGAGGTCTGGTGGTCGCCATGTACCTGCCGATCTTCAAGCTCGGCGCGGTCGTCTGAAATCTTGCGAAGAACCGGATGTGGCGCCGTGCCAGCATCACGGAGCCGCGTCCGTTTCGACACTACCGCCCGTACCACCGACTCGCGTGGTGCGTAGCAAAGCATCTCGTCCAGCGTGTTTGCGCCGGCCGTCGCAGGTTCACCTGGCTGAGATCTCTCCGGTCCGTTAAGCCGTGCCCGCCGAGCTCATGACCTTGCTCATACTGGTCGCTGTCGTCGGTCTTTGCATCGGCAGCTTCCTGAACGTCGTCATCCACCGCCTTCCCCGGATGCTGGAACAGGGATGGCGGACCCAGTGCGCCGAGCTTGCAGGCGAGACCGCGCAACCGCCGGCGCGCTACAACCTTCTCGTCCCGAGATCACAGTGTCCCGCCTGCGGCCATCGGATCGGCGCTCTCGAGAACATCCCCGTCGTGAGCTATCTGTTTCTGCGCGGTCATTGCCTGGCCTGCAAAGCACCGATCTCGGCGCGCTATCCGTTCGTAGAGTTGATCACCGCCGCGTTGACGGTCGCGGCGATCCTGCGTTTCGGGGCGACGCCGGCCGGTATTGGGGCAAGCGTGTTCCTTTGGATGCTAGTGGCGTTGACGTTCATCGATTTCGATACCCAGCTCCTTCCGGATAACCTTACCCTGCCCCTGCTCTGGGCGGGACTGTTTGCGAACCTTGTCGGAGCGGTCCCCTCGGTGACACTTCGCGATGCCGTGATCGGAGCCATCGCCGGTTACCTCCTGCTGTGGTTGATCTACTGGGCGTTCAAGTTGATCCGGGGCAAGGAAGGCATGGGCTACGGCGACTTCAAGTTGCTCGCCGCGCTCGGTGCGTGGCTCGGCTGGCAGATGCTGCCGTTAATCGTTCTATTGTCCTCGGTCGTCGGTGCGGCGATCGGAATCAGCCTGGTCGCGTTCAAAGGACGCGACCACCAGATCCCGCTAGCGTTCGGCCCCTATCTCGCGATTGCCGGCGCGATTGCGCTCTTTTTCGGCAAGC
>VBDA01000587.1 GCA_005883655.1 Betaproteobacteria bacterium
CGACACGAACTTGCGCATCAGATACGCTTGCTCGTTACTGTGTTTCGAGCTGCCGACCCAGAACACCGCGTCGGGCCCCGACTCCTTCCGGATCGCGAGCAAACGATCGCCCACCTCGTTGATCGCCTGATCCCACGGAATCTTCTGCCACTTGCCGTTGACGAGCTTCATCGGCGATTTCAGCCGATGCGAATCTTCGTGCATTCCATGCTCGCGAACCGACGCACCCTTGGCGCAGTGCGCGCCGAGATTTAGCGGCGAATCGAATACTGGCTCCTGACGAATCCAGACCCCGTTCTGGACCACCGCATCGACCGAGCAGCCGACCGAGCAATGGGTGCACACCGTCTTGACCGATTTGGTGTCGCCCGCCGGCGCGGCCGGGGCCGCCTCGGCTCTCCTCGTCATGCCGCCCTTCGTCGCCAATACCGCGCCGAGCCCACCGGCCGCGACCCCGGAGCGCCGCAGAAAGCTGCGCCGGTCGAGAAACGGGCTGTCGCCGCTCGGCGCCAGCCTGGTGAGCCCCGAGCTGCGCCGGCGCGTTCAGAGACGCCGTTTTGCGTTTTGGTGAGCAGCATGGTCCTTCCTCCTCCTACTAGATTTTTGCGGTCCGGTAATAACGCCGGACATGATCGGTCACCGTGTATCCCTTGCTTGCTGCCGTCGCCGCAGCATCGGGTGCGACCGATCCACCGGAAAGCGAGCGTGCGGCAACGATCGCTGCCCCGGCTCCGCCGGCGCCCAGCGCCAGCAGAAAATTACGTCGTTGCGAAGGGATGCGAGGAGAAGCGGCAGCTGATATTTCGCGCGTGCTGGAATGATCGCCGGGACGTTTCGAGCGCATGGTGCATTCTCCAAAATCAATTCGTGACTTTATGAATCGCGGCCGACTACTCGATGGCAAACGAGTCACGTTCGATTGCCATGAACACTTGCGTGAATTCTGCGACCCGGTAGTAGTAGTTGGCAACAGGAGATTTTTGTATTGCAGTGCAGCAATTGAATACCCAGGGCTTCACATGGGACCCGAAGAATTCGCGTTGCTCCGCAAAAGCAAAGGGTTCCACGTGCCCGGCGCCTGTAATCAAGGTCCGCATGGTCTCACAAACGGTCGCCAAATGATCTTCGTATACGTTTACGCCGCTTTGACGTGCGAGACCTAACTTAGCGAGGCTCGCGCGAACTTCGATCAGCGGGCTCGTCCCCGGTGATTTGACGTAGGCGGAGCCGTGCACGCTGACCTCGCTTTTGCCGACGCCAATGAACAAATTCTGATATTCGTCGGCGGCCGCTGCCGGATCCATCGCCGTGCTCGCAGCGATCAGCTTTCGCCAGGCGTCGGCGAGTGCGCGCCCGCCTTCGCTCGCGGCGTCAGCGGAGAGCTCATCGCAGGCGGCGATCGACGACAGCAGCGCGGCGTCCGGCGCGGCGGCGTAAAGGCGCGCGAGCAAAGCATAGAAATCCGCGCGCGCCTGGTCCTCGGACGCTACCGCAAAATTCGCTTCGCCCTCGTGCGTTTCCTGCATCGCGTGGCCCTAGCGAGACGGCGTCGAGCTGCTGGCGGTGCCAGCGGGCTGGAGATTGCTTTTCATCATGTCGATCACGCGGCAGTCGGCGCACATCTTCAACCGGTCGAGCGCGCCCGGTTCGGCGAACATCGAGTGCCCGGCGAGACGGGATAGCATGCTGCCGATCAGTTTTTCGGTGCCGAGCGGCTTGGAGCAGCGGATGCATTTGAAGATCGCGGCTTCGTTCAATACCCGCGGCTGCTTCGCCACTGGCGTGAGCAGGAGCCGGCTGGCAAGCGTGATGGCGTTTTCGGGGCAGGTGCTCTCGCAGATGCCGCACTGCACGCACTTCGATTCGATAAAGCGAAGCTGCGGCGTTTCGGCATTGTCGATGATCGCGCCTTCGGGACAGGCACCCACGCAGGCGAGGCACATCGTGCACGTGTCGCGGTTGAC
>VBDA01000082.1 GCA_005883655.1 Betaproteobacteria bacterium
TTCGCCCTGGAAATGCACGGTTGAGGAGCAGCGCAGCGCCGAGTCCGATCAGAAAGGCTGGGCCAATGGTTCCCAAAAGATAGATGACGGTAACCCCGACCGAATGCCACGTCGCATCGCTGGCGAGTATGGTGCGGTAGTTCGCCAATCCGAACGGCAGCTCGGAGAGCCTCAGCACGTTGAGCGTCTTGCCTTGGCGAAAGCTGGTCGCCACCACCAGATAGAGCGGATAGAGAATCAGAAATCCGACCGCGAGCAGCGCCGGCGAAAGCAGCGCGTAGCCGACCCAGCGCGAGCGCCCGATCATGGCAACGGGATTGCGGCGGTCAATTCCTTTTGCAGGTTCGCAAGAATCGCGTCGGTGGGTTGCAACGATGACTGCATACGCACCACCGCCCGACTGAAGAGGGTCGCGAATTCATTGTAGTTCTCACGCAGCGCGGGCTGCATCGGGAACAGATTCTCCGCCTTCTCCGCGGCCAGAGTGATGGCGCTTAAGTGAAGATTTTTTTTCGCCTGCTCCGGCCCAATCACGCCAATGCGTCCCGCCGGCGAGCCGGTGAGTTGCACGTATTTCTCCTGCCACGCCGGTGATGCCGCAAGAGCGATGAATTCCCACACCAGCTTTTTCCTCTGCGCTTCGAGCCTGGCCGGGATGTGCAGGCTGTTGCTCGCACCGCCGGTGATGACGGGAAATGGGAGTTGCGCCATCTTGAGCAGCGGTCGCGTTTCCGGCTTCGCTTTTTGCAGCGTCGCCCACACCCACGGCCCATCGCGCAGGAATGCAGCCTTGCCGTCGATGAATAGCTGTCGGGCGGATGCGGAGTTGGTACCGGGCGGCGCGTAGGTCAGCGATTTCCGGAACTGATCCATCGCCGCGACGACGCCGGGATCGGTGAAGTTATACTTATTGCCCTTGAGCCAATCCTGTTTCTCGCCGAGCACCCAGGTTGCGGCGTCGATGAACATATTGGGGTGTTCGGCAGTGGTCGTCACCAGTCCGAACTGTCCCTTGTCCCGGTTGGTCGTCCTGGCCATCGCATCGAGCCACTCCGCCGGCGTGGTCGGCACTTTCGCGCCTGCGTCCTGAAGCAGCTTCTCGTTGTAGTAAAGCAGATTGCCATACGGTAAAAGGAGCACACCATAGGTCTTGCCGTTCCAGCTCATCTCGGTCTGCATCTTCGACCATTTGGACGCAATGTCGCTGGTCATGAGCAGGTCGTCGATCGGCTCCAGCCATTGCTGACTCGCGAAGCTGGCGAAATTGCGCGACGGAAGATGCACGATGTCGGGTGGGTTCTGGCCGGCGAAGCGCACGGTAAGCTGATTGACGTAATTCGCGAACGGAATCGAATACAGCTTTACTTTCACACCCGGATGCCTGGCCTCGTACTCACTGATCAGTCCCTTCCACCACTCTGCGAAGCCTGGCTCCTCGGCCTGCCAGCTCGGGAAATCCAGCGTTACGCCCTGCGCCGCCACCGGTTCCGTCGCCCCGAGCACCAGCATCGTCGCCAGCGCTGCAATGATCCGCGCGAGCTTGCTCACCTTGCCTCCTTCTGATTGCTTTCGGCATTTTTAACCGGAATCGGGAACTCTCCACGCGGCGAAAAGTCGGCGAGCAGGTCACTGATTTCGGCCAGCATGATACCGAGCTCCGCCTCGTCCTGCCGATCGAGGCGAGGGCCTGGGGCGCGCACGTGTGCGCCCCAGATGACGCCACGCCGTTTCAGCACTTCCTTGGTCATCGCCCAGCGGAAGACTGCCTGGAAATTCAGCAATGGCAAGGAACGGTTGTACAAAGTGCGCGCGAAGCTGCGGTTGCCGGCGTGCCAGGCTGCCACCATCGTTACATGAATGTCGGTGAGCTCGCACGCTGGCATCGTGCCCAGGGCGCCGCGCGCTAGCTCGTCAAGGATGTAACGCCCCCCAGCCCCTCCGAGAACACCAATGAAGTGAGGCGCGTCGCCGATTTCACGGGTCGCGAGCAGCGCAGAGATGTGCTGGCCGCAAGGCATGGTCTCTTCCTTCACGTAGCGAACCGCGGGAACTTCGGAGACGACTCGCGCAATCGCGCTCATGTCGAATCCCGCGCCGGCAGGAGGCGGGGCATTTTGAAGCATGATCGGCACCTCCGTCGCCTCAGCGAGCGAGCGGTAGTAGTCGATCAGCGCGGCGGTGTCCCCTGCGAGCCGCGCTGGCGCCATGACCATCGCCGCCGCGGCACCTAGCGAAGCGGCTTTGTCCAGATGAAGCATCGTCGCCCGCAACTGCTCCGCGGTTGCCCCGACGATCAGTGGGACACGGCCGTGCGCAGTCGCCGCCAGCACGTCGAGCAAATCGTTGCGCTCCGAATCGCTCAACTGCTCGACTTCGCTCGCCACGCCAGGATAGACCAGAGCATCCGCGCCACAGCGAATCGCGAACTCCGCGATGCGCGCAAGTCCGGGCGCATCGGGCACGCTATCATCGTCAAACGGCGTGGCCAACACGGGGCAAACACCGGAGATGGGTCGCGGTTCAGCGGTTGCTGATGCCGGCATCGAACGCTTTCACTCGGACCCGAATAGAAGACAAAGGATTGCTGATACGGTATCGGCGCTCTGCCCATCCGTCAATACGACCGCAGTGTTCAGGTACAATTCGTACCTTTGCGACCTTCGCTTCGCGCAAGGCTCTCCTCGTGGCACTTGTTCCCATCATCCTTTCCGGCGGTGCCGGCACACGGCTGTGGCCGTTATCGCGCGAGACGGCGCCGAAGCCTTTCATGCCGCTGCCTGACGGCGAGACGCTGCTCGCCAAAACGATCATGCGGGCGATCGCTCTGCCCAACACGGCAGCGTTGATTACCGTCACCAATCGCGACTATTACTTTCACACCAAGGATGTCTACGCCAGCGCGGGAATCCCGCCGCCGCAGGTCGTCTATCTGCTGGAACCGTTCGGCCGCAATACCGCGGCGGCGGTGGCACTGGCCGCGATGTATGTGGAGGCGACCATCGGTGCCGACTCGACGCTGCTGGTGTTGCCCGCGGATCACCTGATTCGCGACGCCGCCGCATTTGCGACCGCGGTCGAAGGCGCCGCATCGCTCGCCCGCAAGGGATGGCTGGCGACATTCGGCATTGTTCCGACGCATCCGGAGACCGGCTACGGCTACATTCGGTTTGCCGAAGCGCTCGACGTCGCGAACACATTCCGCGTTGACCGCTTTATCGAAAAACCGCCGCTCGCCGACGCAAACAACTACGTCGCGACAGGCCGCCATGTCTGGAATTCGGGAATGTTCTGCTTTACCCCGTCCGCGATTCTCGAAGCATTCGCGCAACATTCGCCCGCCGTGCTCGATCCGGTGCGCCGTGTCTGGCAGGACCTGCGCTCGCAGGCCAATTCCTCGATGATGGAGATCGACCCCGCGCTGTTCGCTGCGGTGCCCGATATTTCGATCGACTATGCGGTCATGGAAAAGGCCGGCAATGTCGCTGTCGTGCGCGGCGCGTTCGATTGGAGCGATGTCGGGTCGTGGCAGGCGGTGTCGGCACTATGCGAGCCCGATGCCGAAGGCAACCGCGGACAGGGCGCCCGGGTGGCGATCTCGACCCGCGACACTTTTGTCCATGCCGAAGACCGGGTGGTTGCCACGGTTGGTGTTGAAAATCTGGTCATCGTCGACACGCCGGACGCAGTGCTGGTCGCTCACCGCGACCACTTGCAGCGCGTGCGCGAAGTCGTCAGCGAATTGAAGGCCCGCGGTCACGACGCATACAAGCTGCATCGCACGGTCGCGCGGCCTTGGGGCGCATTCACGGTGCTGCAGGAGGGACCGGGCTTCAAGATCAAACGCATCGAAGTAAAGGCCGGCGGCGCGCTGTCGCTGCAGATGCACGCTCATCGCAGCGAGCACTGGGTGGTGGTCAGCGGCGAGGCGCGCGTCACCAACGGCGAGCGCGTTTATTCTGTGCAGGTCAATGAATCGACTTTTATCCCGTTGAAAACGCGGCACCGCCTGGAAAATGCCGGCGCGGATCCTTTGGTGATGATCGAGGTGCAGTGCGGCGATTACGTCGGCGAAGATGACATCGTGCGCTTCGACGACCAGTATGGCCGCGTGAAAGCCTGAGCGGCGCAAGGCGAGATCAGCGCCCCAGTTCACCAGCCGCCAACTATCGTCGCGTGCTTTGCACGGCTTCGGTTCACGGTAATCGCGGCGCAATCCGGTTCGCTCGACGCCGTATAATTCTCCTTTTTGCGCCCGTCGACGGCCAGGCACTGTTGTCCTCTCTCGTTCCGCCGCTCGTTTCTTCACCGCCCGCTTCGATTCCGGCCGCGCTGCCGAGATTGCTGCCGGCGCCACCCGATGCAGGCCGCAAAGCCTCGGTGCCGCCGCTGGCCGGATCGGCCGACGCGCTGGCGATCGCCCAGCTTGGAACCGAGGCCGCATTGCAAGCGCGATTCGTCGCCATCGTGTGCGCCGAGGCCGCAGCGACGCAGCGACTCGCTGACGAAATCGCCTGGTTTGCACCGGCGCTGCGCATCGCCGTGCTCCCGGATTGGGAGACTCTCCCCTACGATCATTTCTCGCCGCACCAGGATCTGGTGTCGGAGCGGCTGGCGACGCTTTACCGCGTCTCGCGCGGCGAATGCGACGTGCTTCTGGTCGCCGCGACGACCGCGCTCTATCGGCTCGCGCCACCTTCCTATCTCGCCGGCTTCACTTTCTTTCTCGCGCAGGGAGAGGCGCTCGACGTCGGCGCCTTGCGCGTACAACTCGCCCTCGCCGGTTATCAACACATGACGCAGGTGGTTTCTCCCGGTGAATTCAGCATTCGCGGTGGACTGATCGATCTGTATCCGATGGGAAGTCCGCTGCCGTTCCGTATCGATCTCTTCGACCAGGAGATAGAATCGATCCGAACTTTCGACGTCGACACCCAGCGCACGGTATATCCCGTGTCCACGGTGCGACTGCTGCCGGCACGCGAATTTCCGCTCGACGACGCGGGACGCGCGCGCTTTCGCAGCCGCTTTCGGGAAGTGTTCGAAGGTGATCCGTCGCGCTCTTCGTTATACAAGGATATTTCCAACGGCGTCATCCCCGCTGGAATCGAGTATTACCTGCCGCTGTTTTTCGAAGCGACCGCGACGCTTGCCGACTACCTGCGGCCGAACACCGTCGTCCTGCTTCACGGCGACATCTCCGCGGCGATCGTGCACTTCTGGCAGGACACCGAGGCGCGTTATCGGCTGCTGCGCGGCGACAAGGCTCGGCCGCTGCTGCCGCCCGACGCGCTGTTCGTCCCGGAGGACGAGCTCAATCGCCTGCTAAAGCCATTCGCCCGCATTCAGATTCCCACGGAAAGCGCGGATCCGGCACCCGGCGCCGAGCGCTCCAGGTCGGTGACCCGGGCTCTTCCGTCGGTTCAGGTCGACCGCCGCGCGAGCGACCCGCTGTTGTTATTGAAGCGCTTTGCGACCGCCACTCGCGAGCGCGTGCTCATTGTTGGCGAGAGTCTCGGCCGCCGCGAAACCATGCAGCAATATTTCGCTGAATACGGGTTCAAGCCGGCGCTGGTCGAAGACTGGGCCGCATTTCTCGCCAGCGATGCGAGCCCGGCATTGGCGGTCAGCCCGCTGCATCGCGGCTTTGTCTGGCCCCAAGCAAATCTCGCCCTCGTCACCGAAGCTGAGCTTTATGCCGACGTCGCGCGGCGGCCCGGCAAGCGCGAAGGGCGCCGCAGTAACGTCGACGCGATGCTGCGCGATCTGTCGGAGGTCCGCATCGGTGATCCCGTAGTGCACGAGCAGCACGGCATCGGTCGCTATCTGGGATTGACCACGCTCGATCTCGGCGACGGCGCCAACGAGTTCCTGCATCTGCTCTACGCCAATGACGCCAAGCTCTATGTGCCGGTGTCGAGCCTGCACCTGATCAGCCGCTACAGCGGAGCGGCGCCCGAAGCCGCACCTCTGCACGAGCTGGGAAGCGGCCAATGGGCGAAGGCAAAGAAGAAGGCAGCGCTGCGTGCGCATGACACCGCGGCGGAGCTCCTCAACCTGTATGCACAGCGAGCCGCGCGCGAGGGACACGCATTCAAGTTCGACGTGCACGATTACGAAGCCTTCGCCGCAGGTTTCGGTTTCGAGGAGACGCCCGATCAGGCTGCCGCGATCGAAGCCGTGATCGGTGACCTGACTTCCGGCAAACCCATGGACAGGCTGGTGTGCGGCGACGTGGGCTTCGGCAAGACCGAGGTGGCGCTGCGCGCAGCATTCGTCGCGGTGGCGGATGGCAAGCAGGTCGCGGTCCTCGTTCCGACGACCTTGCTCGTCGAACAGCACTTCCAGACCTTCTCCGACCGGTTCGCCGATCTGCCGGTGAAGCTCGCCGAGCTGTCCCGCTTCCGATCCACCGGCGAGGTCAAAACCGTGCTCCAGGGCCTTGTCTCGGGACAGATCGACCTCGTCATCGGAACCCACAAGCTCATTCAGCCGGACGTCAAATTCCAGCGGCTGGGACTCGTCATCATCGACGAGGAGCATCGCTTCGGCGTGCGCCAGAAAGAGCGCCTGAAGCGGCTTCGCGCCGAAGTGGACGTGCTCACGCTCACCGCGACGCCGATCCCGCGAACGCTGGCGATGTCGCTGGAGGGGCTGCGCGATTTTTCGGTGATCGCCACCGCCCCGGAACGACGGCTGGCGATCAAGACCTTTGTTTCGCAATACTCCTCCGGCATCGTGCGCGAGGCGGCGTTGCGCGAGCTCAAGCGCGGCGGCCAGATCTATTTTCTGCACAACGACATCGACACCATCGTGACCATGGGCGAAAGGCTTGCCGCGCTGGTGCCCGAGGCGCGCCTGGCGATCGCTCATGGCCAGATGCCCGAACGCGAGCTGGAGCGCGTGATGCGCGACTTCTATCAGCAGCGTTCCAATCTTCTGCTCTGCTCGACCATCATCGAGACCGGCATCGACGTGCCAACCGCGAATACCATTCTCATTCATCGCGCCGATCGATTCGGCCTCGCGCAGCTCCATCAGCTGCGGGGCCGCGTCGGACGCTCGCATCACCAGGCGTACGCCTATTTGCTGACGCCGCCGGAAGAAGCGCTGTCGGTGCAGGCCAAGAAGCGCCTCGAGGCGATCCAGTTGATGGAGGAGCTGGGATCGGGCTTCTACCTCGCGATGCACGATCTCGAGATACGCGGCGCGGGCGAAGTGCTGGGGGACGAGCAGTCGGGCGAGATGCAGCAGATCGGTTTTCAGCTCTACGCCGATATGCTCAAGGCCGCGGTCGACGCGCTGAAGGAAGGCAGGGAGCCCAACCTGATCGATCCGCTCGGCGTCACCACCGAAATCAATCTGCACGTTCCGGCGCTGCTTCCCGAGACCTATTGCAACGACGTGCACGAGCGTCTCGTGTTGTACAAGCGGCTCGCCAACTGCATGCAGGAGGAGCTGATCGACCGCTTTGGCCTGCCGCCTGAGCAAACTCAGGCGCTTCTTGCCTGTCACCGGCTGCGCCTGGTCGCGCGACCGCTGGGCGTTGTCAAGGTCGACGCGGGACCGGAACGCACGCAGGTCCAGTTCGGCCGCGATCCTTCCTTCGACCCGGGCAAGCTGATCGCGCTAGTGCAGCAGGACGGACGTTACCGCTTCGCCGGTCCGGATCGAGTCAGAATCGAGCGCGCGGCACCGACGCTCGAGGAGCGCGTCGCTTTGGTCGAAAGCTTTCTCGGACGGCTGACGTGAATCGCTTGCGAAGCTGCTGGTGGAGGAGTTCGAACGCCTAAGCGCGGCGCGGCGCGAAAACGGATGGCTGCGTCCTGCGTGAGGGGTGTAAGCGCACTAATGAAACTGTGCGGCTATACTTTTGATTCCGCCGAGCAGCATCTCCACCGCAACGGCGGTCAGCACCAATCCCATCAGCCGCTCGAAGGCGCGCACCGCGCGCTCGCCGAGCAGCCGTTGCAAGCGATCGGCGGCCAGCAGTACCAGCGTCGTGACCACCATGGCGCCGCTCAGCGCAGCGGCCCATATACCGAGCTGGTTGGGATCGCGCGAGCCCATCAGCATCACCGTCGCGAGGGCGGACGGCCCGGCGATCGCCGGTATTGCCAGCGGTACGATAAAGGGTTCGGCACCGACCGTGTCGCCGAAGATGCCTTCAGGATGCGAGAACACCATTCGCAGCGAGATCAGAAACAAAATCACTCCGCCCGCGATCGACAGCGAGGTTTCCGACAGGTGCATCAAGTCCAGAAAGGCATGACCGCCGAACAAAAACACCAGCAGTACCGCGTAGGCAATCAGACACTCGCGCAAGACCACGCGCATGCGGTGGGGTCCCGGCATCGCCCGAAGGGCGCTCACCACCAGCGGCACGTTGCCGAAGGGATCGATCACCAGGATTAGCAGAATGGTGGCCGAGAGCAGTTCTGATCGCATCGCTTCTGCAGGGTTTCCCGAAAGACGCCGAAGTATATCGCCCCTCCGGCGAGACAATCAGAAAAAACGGGCAACAAGAGGCGGCCAACAGCGTAGCCGATAGGACATCTAATGCAGCTTTACGCGCGGCTCCATGCGCCGGCGCAAGAAGCGCCCGACGGTGTCGAACGCGACACGAACATAGCCGTGAATCGAGAGCTGATGCATTTTGTAGAGCGATACATACATCCAGCGTGCGATCAGTCCCTGGATCAACATACTGCCTCCGATCAGCCTGCCCATCAGGTTGCCGACGGCGGTGAGCTCTCCGAGGGATACCAGCGAGCCGAAGTCGCGATAGCGGTATGCGGGCAGCGTCTTCCCCGCCAGCCGCGCAAGCATGCTGCGGCGAAGGAGCGACGCCTGCTGATGGGCGGCCTGCGCCCTCGGTGGCACCAGCCGCCCCTCCTTCCCCCCGTCGGGCCAGGGGCACGCGGCACAATCTCCGAACGCAAAGATATCCGGGTCGCGCGTCGTTTGCAGGGTTTCGGTTACCACCAGTTGATGCAATCGGTTGACCTCGAGACCATCGAGCGTAGCGAGAACACCAGGTGCCTGAATGCCCGCCGCCCAAACCACCAGATCGGCAGGCAGAAAGCCGCCGTTGGCGGTGTGCACTCCGCTGGCATCGACGGCGGTGACGCGTTCATCAGCGCGCACGGAGACATCGAGCCCCTTGAGAAGCTCGGTTGCGGCGCGCGCGATCTTTTCGCCGAGCTGCGGCAGGATGCGCGGCGCGGCTTCGAGCAAGGTCAGGTGGATGTCTTTCTCGGGATCGAGCTTGTCGAGGCCGTAGCCGACGTGCGCGCGGGTGGTCTGGCGAATCTCGGCGGCGAGCTCGACCCCGGTGGCTCCGGCGCCGATGATCACGATATCGACTTGGCCGGGCTTGCCCTGCGCTGCCTCGTCGTCGGCACGAACACACGCCGCCAGCAGTCTTCGGTGAAAGCGGTCGGCGTCGGTCGCCGTATCCAGTGAAATCGCGTTTGCGGCCACACCAGGCACACCGAAATCGTTGGTCGTGCTTCCGATGCACAGAATCAGGGTGTCGTACGCCAGGACGCGCTCGGGCAGCATCAATTTGCCCTCGTCGTCGTCCACGGCCCCCAATGTCAGCTTCCGCCCTGCCCGATCGAGTGCGACGATCGCGCCTTGCCGAAAACGGAAATGATGCCAATACCCCAGGGCCAGATAATCGACGTCATGCGCGGCGGCATCCATTCTTCCTGCTGCGACTTCGTGCAGCAGCGGCTTCCAGAGATGCGTCTCGAACCTGTCGACCAGCGTGATATCGGCGCGCCTCCGGGTTTTGTCGCCCAGCTTGTCGCCCAGCGCGGTCGCCAGCGGCAGGCCACCGGCGCCACCGCCGACGATGACGATGCGATGCGGTGGCGGCGAAGTCAGCTCTGCCATATCAGCGGACGCGACGCTCTCACGCCGTCTTTGGCGACTGGATCGCAGTCGTTCGCATGACGGCTCGTCCTGGATAAGGCATTGCTCACCCCGGTTTTCCGCCGAGCGACGCGGCGATACGTCTCATCGCCGCTGCTTGCGTCTTCAATGCATAGTCGAACAGCGCGAGCCGCTGTCCCATCAGTTCGCCGCTGAGCGACGCCTGGTCTGCAGGCTCGAGCTTGAGAAACGCCTCGGCTTCGCCG
>VBDA01000083.1 GCA_005883655.1 Betaproteobacteria bacterium
GTCCGGCCTATCGCGGACGAAGCGAACGAATCCGCTCTATCGGGGCATCGTGATCCTTCGTGGGACTTACCCGTTCCCGGCCGCATGCGGGTGCTGAAGAATTGGGACGAATACATCGCCGTCGCGAGCAAGGTGATCGGCCGATTCCACGGCGAATTTCAGCTCTGCCACTTCGAATACGAGCATCCGATTCGACTGCAGCCGCAGACCGTTCGCCGACTGCAACGCCGCTATCGCGTCAGCGTGGCGTACACCGATTGGGGAAGGCCCGACGCACCGCTCGTCGTGTGTTGCGGCGGCGTTGCCAACGTGGCCGCGCGATTCAATTACCTCGCTTCGGACCTTTGCAAGCACTTCCGCATCGTGTGCATGGATTGGGTCGGCCGCGGTCGGTCGGGCTGGTTGGCGACCGAAGACGACTACTCGATGGCCACCTACGTCGAACAACTACGCCAGATGCTCGAGCACTTGGGTGGCGGACAAGCCACTATTCTGGGCTCGTCGCTCGGCGGCAACGTCGCGATCGAGCTCGCGGCCCGCTATCCGAAGCGCATCGATCGATTGATCTTGAACGACATCGGTCCGTTTGTTCCCGCGCGCCGCCGGCGCCGGCGCGCCGATACGCTTGCGCGCCACTACGTGTTCCGAGACCCGGCCGACATGCTCCGTCGCGTCGGCGCCTCGCAGAAGAACGACGGCCCGGTGAGCGATGACGTGCGTTTCAACCTGACCTTTCATCAAACGCGTTGGTCGGACGAAGAGGGCGGACGTGTCTATCGGCACGACGTGCGCGCATTGCAGGCGTACCGGCGCGACGCGCAGACAAGCCTGCGCCAGTGGGGACAGTGGGCAAAGATTCGTTGCCCGATCCTGTTGATTCACGGCATGGAGTCGGACGTGCTGTCACAATCGACGATTCGGCGCATGTCGCCCGGCGAGCGGCTCACGTTGATGCACCTGCCCGACACCGGCCACACGCCGATGCTTGCGGACCGCAACCAGATCTCGTTCGTGCGCGACTGGCTGCTCGATATCGGGGCGGCCGAGCGAGAATGGTCCGTGCTCCACGCGCTACCGCGTCAGCGGCACCCTTGGGTGCCGTTAAAGTTTGCGCCATTGAATGTGCTCCAATGAGTCCCTCGCGGCCGTTGGTCTTCGTGCGGCACGGGGCGACGCACGCGAACATCGCCGAGCTGCGCTGCGGCGGCGATCTCGACGTTCCGCTGATCGAGCTGGGACGTCGTCAGGCGGTCGAGACTGCGCAGCGCATTCGCGACTTGCGCTTGCCGATCGGGCTGATATTCACCAGCTCGCTGCAGCGCGCGCACGAGACCGCCACCATTATCCGCGACGAGCTGCGGGGAATCGAAGTGGCGGTCGAGCCGGCGCTTGCGGAACGCTACCTGGGCACGTGGAACATGCGTCCGATCAAAGAAACGCAAGCCGCATTCGAGGCGGGCGAGACCCCTCTCGGCGGCGAGTCCAACGCCGCATTCATCGAGCGTGTCGGACGCGGCCTCGAGAAGATAGTGCCGCGGCTCGAGGAGCAGCCTCTGCTTGTCGCGAGCAAAGGGGTCGCGCGTGCCATCTGTGAGTTGCTCGGTCTCGAATGGCGACAGATCTTGTCGAACGGCGAGATCGCGCGCTTCGACCTCGCGCCGTTTGCCAGCCCTAGGCCCGATCGGGTGAGAACATGAAATCTAGTCATTCCGCACCGAACGATCGGCACTGGTTGCCGGCTGCCTTGGCGCTGCTCACCGTGGCGGCACTCGGCGTCGAGTTCGTCGCCCAGGTCGCACCCGACAGCCTGTTGCGAATTCCGGCTGTGGTGTTCGGCGTGCTCACCGTGCTCGCTTGCCTGCATCGTCGTCGCCCGGATGCGCTCGCGCCCGACGGCCTTGGGCACGATGTCTCCGCTGCAACGGCGCCCCATGAATCGTTGCCGGAATTGACCCGGCTTCTTGGCGGGGTTGCATTCGTGGACAACCGGGGCCATTGCACGGCCGCCAGCCCGGCAATGGCGCGATGGCTGTTCCACAGAGAGGACGAAGCGGTAGGACGGTCTATCGTCGAATCCTTCGGGCCAGTAAGCGGCGCGCTGCTGGCGCCGCACGTCGAAGCCGCGCTGGCCGGAGACGCGCGGCGATTTCGCTGCTCGGTGCTCGAATCCGATCAGACGCTGCGCACGGTGCAGATCGAATTGCAACCCGTGAGCGATGGACAAGCCGTCGCCGGTTGCCAGCTGTACGCAATGGACGTTTCGGCGGAGCAACAGGCCCTCGACAGTGCGCTGAGTTCGGAACGGCGCCTGCGGGCGATCATCGACCAGATTCCGGTCACGGTTTCCTATATTGACGCGGATTTTCGATATCGCTACATCAATCGGGCGCAGGAAATATGGCTCGGCAAGACGGACGCCGAAGTCGCCGGCGTGAAGGTGAGCGCCGTAGTCGAGGACCACGTCTGGGCGAACATCAAGCCCCAGATCGAGGCGGCGTTGCGGGGCGAGTCAGTGCCCTTGGAGCGGCGGCGCAGCGATCGCAACGGCAACCCGGTGTGGCACACGGGCAAGCACGTACCGGACATCAACGAGGACGGCGAGGTCGTGGGCGTCTATACGGTGTTTCTCGATACCACCAGGCGCGCGCTAGCCGAACAGGCGTTGCGTGACAGCGAACGCGAATTGCGCGAGGCGAAGGCCGTGGCTGAATACGCGAGCAGGGCCAAGTCGGAGTTCCTGGCCAACATGAGCCACGAAATCCGCACGCCAATGAACGGCGTCCTGGGCCTCACCGAACTGTTGCTGGAAACGCCGCTCGATGCGCAGCAGCGGAGTTACCTGGAAACCGTCCGCAGCTCGGGCGAATCGCTCCTCTCCATCATCAACGACATTCTCGACTTCTCGAAGATCGAGGCCGGCAAGCTCGAGATCGAGTCGATCGGTTTCGATCTGTACCAGGCAGTAGAGGACGTCGTGCAACTGATGGCGCCGCGCGCGCACGCCAAGAAACTGGAGCTCGCCTGCCACATCGACGAGCGCCTGCCACCGGCGATATACGGCGACCCCTTGCGCTTCCGCCAAGTGCTGACCAATCTGCTGGCGAACGGCTTGAAGTTCACCGAAGAAGGCGAAGTCGTGGTCGAACTGGCGCTGCTGGACACCGATCGGCTGCACGTCAGCGTGCGCGATACGGGCATCGGCATCCCTCTGAAGGTGCGTGCGCGCCTTTTCAACGCGTTCGCCCAGGCCGATGGTTCGACCATGCGCCGTTACGGTGGCTCAGGCCTGGGTTTGGCGATCAGCCGTCAGTTGGTCGAGCTGATGGGCGGCCAGATCGGCTTCGACAGCACCGAATCCCAGGGTTCTACCTTCTGGTTCAGCCTGCCGCTGCGCGCGGCGCCCTCCTCCCCGTCGTTGATGCACGTGAGCGAGTTCGCCCATAGACGCGTCCTCGTCGTCGAAGACAACGTGACCAATGCCGAAATCCTGGAGCGACACATCGTCTCCCGCGGCATGCGCTGCGCGACGGCCTGCCGCGGCGCGCAGGGGCTCGAGCTGCTGCACGAGGCCATTCTCGCGGGCGACCCGTTCGAGCTCGCGATCATCGACATGAAGATGCCGGGCATGGATGGGCTCGAGCTGACAGCCGCCATTCGTGTGGATCCGCAGTTGTGCGGGCTGCCCGTCGTGCTGGTGACTTCATTGCATTCGACCGCCGAGATGGCACGCGCGAAGCAGGCGGGCATCAACGGCTACCTCTCCAAGCCGGTGCGGCGCGTCGAGCTCTATCAAGCGCTCGCACAGGCCCTGGGTGTCGCGCCCGCTGCCAATGTGTCGGCGCCGGCGGCGTCGGTAACAACTCGCATTCTGGCACGCGCGTTGTTGGCCGAAGACAACCAGGTCAACCAGGTCGTTGCCCGCAACATGCTCAAGACGCTTGGATGCGAGTTCGACATCGTCGCGAACGGGGAGCAGGCATTGCAGGCCGTGCAGCGGGGCGGCTACGACATCGTGCTGATGGATTGCCAGATGCCAGTCATGGACGGTTACGCGGCGACGCGCGAAATCCGCGCGTGGGAACGCGCTCAGGGACATGCGCCCCGGATTCCGATTGTCGCACTGACCGCGAATGCGCTGCCCGGGGACGCCGATGCATGTCGAGACGCCGGGATGGACGACTATCTCGCCAAGCCGTACTCGCGCAGGCAGCTCTGCGCGGTCCTGGCCCGGTGGCTGCCGGCCGATCTGGTTCAGATCACCAGCGATACAGTCTCAACAAAACAACCAGTGCCGCTGGAGCCAGCGGCGGCGGAGGTTGGCGCCGTGCTCGACGCGAAAGCCCTGGATAGAATTCGCGCCCTCGAGGAACCGGGCAGCGCCTCCGTTATCGAGGAAGTGATTGGCCTCTACCTCCATGAATCGGGGCAGCAGGTAGCCCGACTGCGTGCGGCGCTCGCGAACAGCGATGCGCGCGAGCTGGGCCGTATCGCGCATACCTTCAAGTCGGCGAGCCAGAACGTCGGTGCGATTCGCCTGAGCGAGCTGTGCTTGCAGCTGGAGCGCCAGGGCAAGACGGAAGAGCTTGCAGGGGCGGCGGGGCTGGTGGCGGCGATCGAGGACCAGCTCGAGCTTGTGGAGCCCGCCCTCCTCGCCGAAATGGGACAGCCGGTATGAGCGAGGCAGGCGAGTGCATGGGCGCGGTGCTGGTGGTCGATGACGACCCAGTCGCCCGTCGGCTGATTAGGGCCACACTGGCTCCCGTCGGATTCGAAGTGATCGAGGCGGGGGACGGCGAGCAAGCGCTGGCCGTCCTGCGCGACCGGTTGCCGGACCTGGTGCTGATGGATGTCAGCATGCCGGTCATGGACGGATTCAGCGCGTGCGCAGAATTGCGCAAGCTGCCCGGGGGAAAGCGGGTTCCGTTGGTGATGATTACCGGCCTCGACGACGTTCAGTCGATCGAGCGAGCCTTCGAGGTCGGCGCGACCGACTTCATCACCAAGCCGATCAACTGGCCTATCCTCGCTCACCGCGTGCGTTATATGTTGCGAGCAAGCACTGCAATCAACCAGATCGAGCAGAATCACCGGCGGCTGTCGAACGCGCAACGCATCGGCGACATGGGGGATTGGGGATGGGACGTGCGCCACGACCGCGTTGTTCCGTCGGAACAGGCCTGGCACATTCTCGGCCGCGACGCGACGCCAGGATGGCTCACCAGCGACGGATGCCTTGCTTCCGTTCACCCGGAAGACAAGGACCGCGTGTACCGAGCGTGCCAGCACGCGCTGGCGACCGGCGAAGCCTTCGCGATCGAGCACCGCATCGTTCAGGCAGGCGGCGCGACGCGGCACGTGCACCAGCAGGTGGAGGTACTGGAGCACGATGAGTCGGGCCGCGCCGTGATACTCGCCGGGGCGATACAGGACATCACCGTACGAAGGGTCGCCGAGGAGCGCATCCGGCAGCTGGCCTATTACGACGCGCTGACCGGCCTGCCCAATCGGCTCTTGTTCACCGAGCATCTGAACCGAGCCATCACCGATGCCCAGCGGCACGGTCGCCACGTCGCGATCATGTTCCTCGATCTCGACCAGTTCAAGCGCGTCAACGATACGCTAGGCCACGTGGCAGGTGACGAATTGCTCAAGGTGGTCGGCACGCGCCTCGCGAACTCCATTCGTGGGCACGACTCGATCAGCCGTGCGCACAGCGAATCGTCCGGCAGCAGCATCGCCCGCCTCGGCGGCGACGAATTCATCGTGATGCTGACCGATCTGCACAGCGCGAGCGACGCCGTCGCCGGAGCGCATCGCTTGATCGCGGCGCTCGAGTCGCCGGTGACCGTGCAATGCACGGAACTGTATGTGGGCGCCAGCATTGGGATCGCAATGTACCCGCACGACGGCACCGACATCGATACGCTGCTGATGAATGCCGACACGGCGATGTACCGCGCCAAGGACGCCGGGCGCGGCGGCGTGCTGTTCTATGACCGATCGATGAACGCCCGCGCACTGGAGCGACTGGTCATGGAATCTCGGCTCAGGCAAGCGCTCGAGCACGGCGAATTCGTCCTGCACTATCAGCCGCGTATCAGCTTGGCGACCGGCCGCATCGTCGGCGCCGAGGCCCTGATTCGGTGGCGTCATCCGGAACGTGGCCTGGTATTACCCGATGAATTCATCTCCCTCGCAGAGGAGACCAGCCTCATCATCCCGATCGGCGAATGGGCCATCGCCGAGACGTGCCGGCAGATCGCGGCTTGGCGTGCCGCCGGGCTGAATCCCGGATCCGTGGCGGTGAACCTGGCTGCGACCCATCTGCGCGAGCAATCCCTGCCAGCGTTGGTGATGCGCCTGCTTCAAGAGCACCGCTTGCCACGAGGGAGCCTCGATATAGAGGTCACCGAATCGGTGTTTTTGGCCGATCCGGACCTCAGCATGGACATCGCGCGCCAGCTGAGCGCATGCGGCGTTGGTCTGG
>VBDA01000606.1:0-907 GCA_005883655.1 Betaproteobacteria bacterium
TGGGTCACCGGCTCGCTCGATTCGCACGATCGCCTGTGCCGGATGCTCGCCAATCGCCTGCCCGCCGTCGTCGTCGCGGTCGACTACCGGTGCGCCCCGGAACATGCCTATCCCGCCGCGCTGGACGATGTCGCAGCCGCGTGGCACTGGGCTCGCGCGCACGCGATTGAGCTCGGCGCCGACGGCGTGCGCTTTGTCGTCGCAGGTGACAGCTCGGGAGGCAACCTCGCTGCCGCGCTGACGCTGCGACTTCGTGCCGGTGGCGCGCCGCAGCCGGATCTGCAATTGCTGCTCTATCCGGCCCTCGATGCGACGTGCTCGCGCGCTTCGTATCGCGAGTTCGCCACCGGTTACAACCTCAGCGGAGCGCAAATGGCATGGTATTGGGAAGCCTATCGCGCGGGCGCCGCGATCGACGCGATGGAATTCTCGCCCCTCGCCGGCGCCGATCTTTCGGGTTTGCCGGTCGCCGTCATTGCCGTCGCCGAGTACGACGTACTGCGCGACGACGGCATCGACTACGCGCACGCTCTCGTCGCCGCCGGAGTGCCGGTTCGAGTCGTGCATTGCGAGGGCATGATCCATGGTTTTCTGCGCTGGGCCGGCTCGGTCCCGGCCGCGCAGAAATGGATAGACGCGATCGCGACTGCCGGCCGCAATGCGCTCGCCGGCGATGTTTGAAGCGCGCTCGCGAGCGTGCTAGTGTCTTCGGACCATTCCCGCTGGCCTTAGCAATGGCAGAGCCACGCCTCGGCACGACAGGACGTCCGCATCCGTCCCCGTCAACATCGCATTGCGGCCCGCTGGCCGCGCTCTTCCACGAAGCCGACAGTCCGCGAGCCTCTGAGCAGGAGGTCGCGTGGTATGTCGCGCGCCTGCCGCGTGACGCGGGCACAATACTCCAGCC
>VBDA01000606.1:977-4978 GCA_005883655.1 Betaproteobacteria bacterium
GCTTCAGCGTCCATGGCGTCGATGTTTCCGAGCCCAGGTTGGCGAGCTGCGCCGCGCGCCTTGCTTCGGCCGGCCGCGACACGCAGCTCTTTCGCCAGGACGTCACCGCGCTCAATCTGCCCTTTCGTTACTGTGCGGCGTTCATCGCCGGCGGCTCGTTTCAGCTGTTGACCGGGAAGCACGCCGCAATCGACGTCTTGCTGCGCATACGCGCGCATTTGATAGATCCCGGATTGTTGTTGCTGGCGCTGTCGATTCCCGATCAGGCCGAGCATCCGCCGGGTGCCGCGGTCATCGAGGTTCGCCACGTGATGCTTGCCGACGGCACGCAGCTCGCATGCCGTTCGGAGCGCGTGGTCGATGTCCAGAAACGCCGGATTCGCACCCAGAGCCGTTACGAACGGCGCGAGCGCAGCCGGATTGTCGCTCGCGAGGATGAAACGATAATCATGACCTGGTACGACGAGGAGCAGATCACGACGCTCCTTGGCGATGCCGGCTATCGCGACGTGCGCATCGAGACTGACGCGATGACGGGCGACGACGCGCGCTACTTCGCAGTCAGCGCACGCGCGTCAGCTTGATCTCGCAGCACGCGAGCCGCCCGGCGCGGGGATCGACGGGGAATTGCGAGTCGGGCTGCGGCCGACACCCGATGCGGCGCTTAACGATGCTGCCAAGGAGGCCGAGCGTAACGGCTCTACCAGCTTCCCGAGCTTCCGCCGCCACCCGAGCTTCCGCCGCCGCCGGAGAAGCCTCCCCCGCCCGACGAGAATCCTCCGGATGAGCTGCCGGAGCTGCTCATGACGAAGCCGCCGACGCTCGCATTCCCCTTGGTCTTCAGATCGGTCGCCGCCTTCTGATACCACGCGGTCCGCGACAGGATCAGCTTGGCAATCGGATAGCCGATGACGTAGGTGCCGAGCAGAACCATCGTTGCACGCACCCCGATAATGATCAGGGGAAACATGGCCCAGAACGGAATCAGAAAAACGTAGATAAACCAGCCCAGGCCGGGCGTCATGATGCCGATGAAGGTAAACAGCCCGATGATGCCGAAGATGAACGCACCGAGCAGAATTCGCTCGGGCCAGGCGAGATTAGGCTCGTTGAAATGCAGCGATCCACTGTCGCTCTCGGCCGCCGGCGAAACCACGTTCGCCGATGAGGCAGCGTCGCCCCTGCCTTCGAGCTGGGCCACGATCGCGGCCACACCGAGCTCGATTCCCTGGTCGTAGTCGCCGGCCTTGAAACGCGGTGTCATCACGTTGCGGATGATTCGGCTCGAGGCAACGTCGGTGAGCGTGCCTTCCAGCCCGTAGCCGACCTCGATGCGCATCTTGCGGTCCTGCGGAACCACGACCACCAGCACGCCGTTGTCTGCCGGTTTCTGTCCCAGCCTCCAGCTCTCGAACACCTTGGTCGCGTACTCCTCGACCGATTGGCCCTTGATCGTCGCCATGGTGAGCACGGCGATCTGGTTTCCCGTCGCCTGTTCATGCGCCTTCAGTGTCGCAGTCAGCCGCTCGCGCGTCGCGGGTTTCAGGATTTCGGCATTGTCGACAACGCGTCCCGTGAGGTACGGAATCTCGGGCGCTTCGGCGGCTGACGCACAAGCCGCAAAACCGATGAGCGCCGGCGCGAACAGGCCGCAGATCGCCATTACGATCGCGCGGCAGACGGCGCTCATGATTCGCCGGCTTCGTCGATCGGGCGATCGGGAAGCTCGTTCTCCGGTCCCGCATCCACCCTCGCATTCAGCGCCTTGGCGGCGAGCAACTCCTCGGCTGCCGCCAGGCCTTCCTGCAATGCTTCGGCGAACCGTCGCTCGCGTAATAGCGGCGTCATACGGGCAATGACCGGCCGCCACTCGGCATCGCTCACGCGCCGGTGTAAGCCTACGTCGGCGAGAATCTCGACCTTGCGCTCGAAACAGCTGACCAGAATCAGAATGCCGTTGCGCTCCCGCGTTTTGAAAAGTTCGTGCCGCAGAAACAGTGCCTCGGCATAGCGGCACACTTCAGCGTCGCGCCGGGTCGAGCGCAGAAAGAATCGCGCGTAGGCGGGGACGAAAACCGCCAGCAATGCGCTCGCGGCACCGGTGCCCAGGATGGTTACCGTGTCGACCAGAGGTCGGCGACCACCACCGCCAGCCCGGAGAGCACGGCACCGAGCGCGAACGCCTTCCAGGGCAGCTCGACGTGAGCGTCCGCCTTGCCGATAATCGCGGCGATCACCTGCACGCCGACCCGTGATTCGAGCTGCGCCGACCTTCCCGTAATCGCGTCGGCTTCGGCTTTGCTCAGCAGCATTGCAGCCGCGCTTTTGGCTCTGGGGAATCGCGGTCCCGCAAACCTCGGGCGGTCGGCATTGGCATCACTGCAGCTCGAGCCTCATGTAGACCACGCCGGCGAGCGGGTTGTCGTAGTACGCGGCGCATTCACGAAAGCCGAGGCTCGCATAAAGGATACGCGCCGGCGTCATCCATTCCAGCGTGTCGAGCTTGAGCTCGCGATAGCCGATGATGCGGGCCTCGGCAATCAGTTTTTCCGCCAGGCGATAGCCCCAGCGTTCGCCGCGATGCGCGGGCTGCACGTACAGGCGCTTGACCTCGGCCAGCTCCGCGCTTTTCAGCGGCCGCAGCGCGATGCAGGCGAATGCGTCATCGGTCGTTCCCGCAAGCAGCAGCCTGCCGCAAGGCGGCGCGTATGCACCGGGGAGCTCTTTGAGCTCCTCGGCGAATCCCTGAAAACAGAGATCGACCTTGAGCCATTGCGCGTATTCGACAAAAAGCGCGCGGGCACGCCCAATGTCATTAGCCGTCGTCGCCTGGCGGATACCCTTTGCCGGCAACAGAGACTTCTTGTCGTCGGTCAAGTCGGCCGTTCGCACGAACCTATCCTGATTTCGCTCCCCTGAAAATCGCCTTGCATTTCCTTGAGCCGCGCCACGGCTTGGGCTGGCGGGTCGCGCACGATCAGCACGGTCTGCTGCACCGACTGGGCGCGGGGTCCCAGCTTTGCCGTCTTCACGCCCTGCTTCTGGAGCGCCGCGAGCCGCGCCTGTGCGGCCTCCTCGGTGCGAAAGACGCCGAGCGAAATGGCAAAGCGCTGCGGGCCGAGCTCGACCGGAAGAATATCGCGCACGCCCTGCGCCTTGAGCTCGGCCACCCGGTTGTCGGCCGCGGCCCGGTTTGCCAACGGCGGAATGAATACCCAGTAGTTGGCAATCATTTCGACCTTTCTTTGTGTCACCAGCTTGCCCAGCTCCAGCGGCTCGAGGCGCGTCTGGGCGCGCAGCCGGTCCGCATCGGACAAAGGTCCCCACTCGACGCAAACGTCGGCGAGCGAGGCAACCTTGGCCGGACCAAGCGCTGCCACCTGCTGCGGCGTCAGCAGCTTGATCTTCTCCGGCTGCTGCTGTTGCGAAAGCCGCACCCCCTCGCCACCACCGACGCTGTCGAGTCTGATATAGGCGAACAGGGTGAGATTGGCGAGCAGCAGCAGGAAGACGAGCGTTCTCACGTTTGAGTCGCCAAGGCCAGGACGCCCTCGAGCACCAGATTATCCACGACGTCGACCGGCGCAGTAAGGTGGGGGGCGATGTCCGGTGCCGCGCCGCCGCTTAGGAAACACCTTGTCGGCGAGTCGGCGGTGGCGAGCCGGGCGCGCATTTGCTCGACCGCGCCACAGATCGATTGCATGACACCGGAAAACATCGCATCGGCGTTGGTCACCGGAAAGTCATGGTAGCGGCCCGGTGGCATCTTCAGATTGGGTGTGTTCGCAGCCAGTGCCTGCAGCATCAGATTGGGCCCGGGAAGAATCACCCCGCCGCGAAAAATACCGTCGCCGTCGAGCGCATCGACGCAGACCGCAGTGCGGGCGGTGACCACCACGCATGGCGAGGGAAAGAGCTCCGCGACCACGCGCTGACGGGCTGCGACCATCGCAGCCCAGCGATCCGCGCCAAGCTGCGACGGCAACGCATAGTGGTTGGTC
>VBDA01000607.1 GCA_005883655.1 Betaproteobacteria bacterium
TCGGGCGGCGATTCGTTCTCTGGAACGTATTCGCGGCGCCGGAGCTTTCGCTCGAGCCGCGCCAATGGTGTTTTCCGGTGGCCGGATGCGTGAACTACCGCGGTTATTTCGACGAGGCCGCAGCCCGCGCCGAAGCCTCGCAACTCGGCGCGAGCGGCGACGATGTCTACGTCGGCGGCGTTCCCGCGTATTCGACGCTCGGTTATTTCAACGATCCCATGCTGTCGACGGTCCTCCGCTATCCCGATACCGAGGTCGCGCGTCTGATCTTCCACGAGCTCGCGCATCAGGTTGCGTACGCGAAGGACGACACGGTGTTCAACGAATCCTTCGCCGTGGCGGTCGAGGAGGAGGGGATCGGCCGCTGGCTCGCGGCGCAGGACGATGCCGCGCTGACGGCGCAATTCAATACCAGCCAACGCTATCGCGACGGGTTTCGGACACTTGTGTCTCGCACCCGGAGCGAGCTGGTGACGCTCTATGCAAGTCCCGCCAGCGTCGAAGAGAAGCGTGCCGGCAAGGCCGCCGCCTTTGCATCGATGCGTGCCGCCTACGATGCGTTAAAGAAGGAATGGGGTGGCTTTGCCGCCTATGACGGCTGGTTCGCGCAAGGGCCCAACAATGCAAACCTGGCCGCGGTCGGTCTCTACACTCAAAAGGTGCCGGAGTTCCACGCCTTGCTCGCCGGGGACAGCGGCGACCTTCGAAGGTTCTACGCCCACGTGAAGGCGCTGGCGGCATTGCCAAAGGGCGAGCGCGATTCGGCGCTCGCGGCTGCCGCCGCGGCGAGTCGGACGGCGGGAACGGTACCGACCCGCGCGCAGGGCGCCGCGCCGCCAGGGTGATTGGCCGCACCGGGCTCGCAGGTGAGCGGACAGCGCATCGGTCGCGCACTCCCGGCAACGTGTTAAGCCATTGTCTTATCTCGCGATTCATAATATAATTTTGGGTTCCTTGCCTCACCCGCCGCAGACGGGGAGGCCGCCGGCAACACCGAGCATCAATCCGTTGCCCAACCAACGTCCACAAGGAGCGATCTGCATGCGTCATTACGAAATCGTATTCATCGTTCATCCCGACCAGAGCGAGCAGGTGCCCGCGATGGTCGAGCGTTACCGTTCGATGGTCACCGCGCCCGGCGGAAGGATCCATCGCCTCGAAGACTGGGGGCGGCGGCAACTCACTTATCCCATCGCCAAGGTTCACAAGGCGCATTACGTCCTCATGATACGCCACTTGATCGTCGCGGCGAACGAGGCCGTGGTCACCCCGTCGCCGATGATGAAGGAAGAGAAATCCCGCTCTCTGTCCCCTGGCGGGACGGCGGCGACCACAGCGGCACCTCCCGCATCGCCTGCAGTTGTGCCGGCAGCCGTCGAGCCGACGCCGGTACCGACCTGACGACAAGCGCGGTGGAGGCCAACTCGGTGACGCTCGACGCGCGCTTGCAGTCGCGCGGCTCGCTGCGCTTCACGCCTGCCGGCGTGCCGGCGCTCGATTTCGAGCTCGCGCACGAATCGATGCAAGTCGAGGCGGGCAGCGAGCGCAGAGTTGCATGCGAGCTCGCCGCGGTTGCCTTGGGCCCGGTGGCAACGAAAATTGCCGACATCGCGCCAGGCGCGCAGATCCGATGCACCGGCTTTCTCGCCCGCCGCTATCGCACCGGCATCACCGTGGCGCTGCACGTAAACGAATTCGATCTGAAGTCAGAAACCAAGGAAGGAAACTGACATGCCCCGTCCCATGGGAAGAAACGTCAAAGGCAAGGGTAAAGGCAAGGATGGCAAGAAGCGCGAACGCGGCAACAATCTGTTCAAGCGCAAGAAGTTCTGCCGCTTTACCGCCGAGGGTGTCAAGCAAATCGACTACAAGGACATCGACATCCTGAAGGATTTTGTGCAGGAAAACGGCAAGATCATGCCGGCCCGGATTACCGGTACTAAGGCCCGTTATCAGCGGCAACTGTCGACGGCGATCAAGCGCGCACGTTACCTGGCGCTGCTGCCGTATACCGATTTGCACTGATAGGAGCAGCGATGCAGGTGATATTGCTGGAAAAGGTCGTAAACGTCGGCGATCTCGGCGAAGTAGTCAAGGTCAGGCAAGGCTATGCCCGGAATTTTCTGATCCCGCAAGGCAAGGCCAAGCGCGCGACGCCGGAAAATCTCAAGCTGCTGGAGGAAAAACGCAGCGAGCTGGAAAAAGCCGCCGGCGAAAGACTGGCGAAAGCGCAGGCGCAGGCCGAAAAGATCGAAGGCGTGACCATACAGGTCACACAGAAAGCGGGCGTCGACGGCCGCTTGTTCGGCTCGGTGACCAACGTCGACATCGTCGATGCGCTGCAGGGGCTCGGTCATACCGTTGAAAAGTCGATGGTACGAATGCCCGAAGGCCCGCTGAAGCACGTGGGAGACTTCCCGTTGATCATCGCGTTGCACACCGATGTTGCGGCGCATATCACCGTCACGGTCCTGGGCGATACCACTGGCAATCAGGCTGCCTAGCGGCGCTTGGGGGTAAGCGTGAGCGAAGGGGCCGGCAACGGTCCCTTTTGTTAATATGTAACCGCAGCGCGTCTCTACATCCCTCGCATGCCCAACGACACCCAAATTGAAGCTCTGAAAGTTCCGCCGCATTCGATCGAAGCGGAACAATCAGTGCTCGGCGGTTTGCTGCTCGACAATGGCGCCGCCGACCGGATAGCCGACTTTCTGAGCGGGGATCA
>VBDA01000084.1 GCA_005883655.1 Betaproteobacteria bacterium
TACGGCGGCCACGACGCGGGAAAATGGTGGCAGCGTGCCGGCGCGCGAATCGAGCGCGCCGAAAACCTCACCGTACATCATGTCGCGCCGGCAACGTGCAAGGCGCTGGCGAGCCTCGCCGAGCGAAACATGGAGCTTCAATGCACGATCCAGGACGGACACGCCTGGATGGCAAGCGACGATGTGAGCTTCGCCGTGGAACTGGTGGCGCTCAAGACCGCGGCGGCGGACGTTCGCTGAAGACGAGCGCCGGGATCCAGCCTCCGTAACTAGCTACTGCAATAGGCATACAGGCTAATGGAACGACTGGTGCCACACGCTGACGTCCCCCGGCATCCGTCGAACATTTTCGGTCGATCGGCGCGCAACTGCTAAGATCGCGTGAGCCTTTGCCGCACAGTTCGTCGATTCAATAACTTAGCCGTAGACTTTCCCACGACCAAAAAAAATAACATGACATCGACATTATGTTGATGTCATCGATGTAGCTGTCACGTTTAAGTCTCGTTGGCAGCAGACGATAGGGGGAGTTTCCGCATAGCAACACAAGTACCGGAAAGCTGTAGCTGACGTGCGGCACTTGTGCCTGTAGGGAAGCGAGCCATGCATGCGAGTTTACCGAGCGACCAAGACAACGGCGCTTCGCCTGCGGGTGGGATCAGATCCGGAAGCAGGCTTCGAATCCGCTTCGACTGCGGCGCGGGCGCGCCGCGGGGGAGACTTTGATGACCACTCGCCAACGCATTTATGTCGCAATAGCCATTATCACACTCATCGGGCTGGGCAACGTGCTCGCCCAAACACAGTTCAAGGATCAGCGTTCTCGCGCGCCGCGACAGCATCATAACGTTGCTTTGCCAACGACTGCCGCGACACAATTCGGCGACCCGCTTGCCGATCTGACGCCGACGCAATTGGCGGATTTTGCCGCGGGGCTCGACGAATTCCAAAGCGTCGACACCGCGGAAAGCGGCCTCGGACCGGTCTTCAACAATGTCTCATGCGTCGCCTGCCATTCCGATCCTGCTATCGGGGGCGGAAGCGTTATCCTCGAGACACGCTTCGGCCGCCTCGCGAATGGTCACTTCGATCCGCTGGCCGAGCTCGGCGGCTCGCTCATGCAGGACTTCGCCATCGATCCGACGGCGCAGGAGGTGGTCCCGGCGCAGGCGAATGTCGTGGCCAAGCGAAAAAGCACCCCGCTATTTGGCCTCGGGTTGATCGAAGCGATTCCCGACAGCGCGATCCTGCAGAACGCCCAAAACCCCAAGCCTGACGGCATCACGGGACGGCCATCCATCGTGCAGGACGTCGCGACGGGACACACGCGCATCGGCCGTTTCGGGTGGAAAGCCCAACAAGCGACCCTGCTTGCGTTTGCGGGTGACGCTTACCTCAACGAGATCGGCATCACCAGCCGTCTTTTCCCGCAGGAAAATGCGCCCCGGGGTGACCTTTACATGCTCGAACTCTACGATCACGTGGCGGACCCCGAAGATGCCGTGGATCCGGCGACCGGCAAGGCGGACATCGATCGGTTCGCAGACTTCATGCGATATCTGGCACCTCCGCCACGCGCCAGCCTGACCCAGTCGGCAATCGCGGGCACCGCAGTGTTCCTGCAAACCGGCTGTGAAAACTGTCACCGCGCACTCATGCAAACGAGCTCGAGCACCATTCGCGCGCTCGACCGCAAGCTTGTGCCGCTGTTCTCCGATTTACTTCTGCACGACATGGGTTCGCTCGGCGATGGCATCGCACAGGGAACCGCTGCGCCCGCGGAGATGAAAACAGCGCCACTGTGGGGGTTGCGCGCACGCACCCCGCTCTTGCACGACGGGCGTGCCCCGACCATCGACGCCGCGATACGGCTGCACGACGGCGAAGCCGCAAAGGTGCGGGACCGCTACACGCGTCTGAATTCTGCACAGCAGCAGCAACTGCTCGACTTCCTCAAGTCGATCTGAGCGCGATCGCGGCGCTTTCCCGGCTCACGGGGCGGCGCCGCGACGCACATCGAATGTTCGGCGACATGCGAGGCGCTTCACTACCTCTCCGGCCCCTGAAAATAACCCCGCGCGGCCGTCAGGCGTGCAACCAGAAGCGATAAATCGTGCGCGCAACTGCTTTCGCGCCAGTTAACGCCGGGGCGGGTAGTTGCAATGGTCTGAGCAACATATCCACCGGCAGCTCCCGCGGCGCATGCCTGCGCGCCAGCGTGCCAACGCGGTCCAGGAATGCCTGATAGTCGCGTTCGACCGAGCTCCCCTTGCTCGTGCGGGTCGCGCGCCACACGTGGCGGTAGGCACAATATCCATCGTCGTCCCGTGACGCGAACATGCGTTTGGCAAGCGTTCGGCCGACGCGCCATCTTCCGTGTCTTTCACGCTGCTGATAACGGCGAAAATAGCGGTAAAAATGCTTGTAATGGCGGACCTCGTCGGCATAGATCCGCGCCGCGAGATCCTTGAGCACGGGCTCCTGGACGTAATCGTGCAGTGAGCTGTAGAGCGTCGCAGTGCCCATCTCCACGACGCAACGCGCAGCGAGCTCGAGCCCATGCGAAGGCTCGAGGTCGGGCAGCGTGCAAGTCTTGGCGTACTCCTCGAAAAATGTGTCGTATACCGTTGGCCAATCGAAATCCGGCCACGCATGTTCGACGTACTTGCGCAGCGCGGCGCCGTGCTGCACTTCCTCGTGCTCCCACGATTGCGCGAGCCAGCCTGCGATTTCCGGATCCTCGTCGAAATACGACACCAGGACGTGCGCATACAAGTCCGATCCGGTCTCGACAAACGAAGCCATCGTGACCAGTGTTAGAAGCGTCGGATCGTTGATGACCTGCGATCGATCGATTGCAGCGTAATCTATGTCGGATAGTCGCCAGGGCGCACGCGACCGCAGTCGAGTCGGCGGATGTGCGGTGGTGGGACCGACAACGCTGGATTTAGGCACGATTTTTTCTCCCCGCCACGCCGTTGAGACAGCGTCGGCCTAGAAAAATGCCCTTTTACGCGACAGTCCAGGGCGATGCGCCCGGCTCCTTGGAGCATACAGGGAGTCTAATGTGCCACAAAACACATAAAGGCGAATAGGTAACAGCCTCCTACAAGAGGACGCCTCGAGTGTGACTGCGCGGTCGGCCAATCGTCGGTGAGCGCTGGGTAGAATGCTTTGTTTTGCGCCCACCGAGCTCATGCGAACGTTCGAGCATATCGTTGCCCTGACAGCACCGCTGTTCATTCTGGTGCTGCTCGGCTACGGCATGACCCGCTGGGCTGGATGGCCGAAGCCTGTCTCTGACTCGCTGACACGTTTCGTGTTCGCGGTCGGGATTCCGGCGTTGCTGTTCCGCCTGATGAGCGGTTTTTCGCGCCTTCCGCCGGTCGATCCGCGCCTCCTGATCGCGTTTTTCGGAAGTTGCTTCGTTGTATTCGCGCTGGGTCGGTTCATCGCGTTACGGGTGTTCCGAATGGACGGCGTGTCTCAATCGGTTTTCGCTCTCGGCGGCATTTTTGCCAACAACGTCATGCTCGGCGTGCCACTGGCCAAGATTGCGCTCGGTGAAGCGTCGATCCCGGTGGTGTCGCTGGTGCTGGTCTTCAACGCGCTGACGCTGTGGACACTGGTGACGATATCCGTCGAATGGGCCCGTCACAGGACGATGTCATGGTCCGGCTATGTGCAGGCCGTGAAGGCGGTCCTCACCAATCCGGTCGTGGCAAGCATTCTTGTCGGTACCGCCTGGGGGCTTACGGCCACCCCGCTGCCCGCGATTGTCGATGGCACGCTGGAGCTCATCGGCCAGGCCGCGATTCCGCTGTCGCTGATCGCGCTGGGCATGGGCTTGGCCGAGTACCGCATTAGCGAAGGGTGGCGCGTCAGCGCGACCATATGCGTTCTAAAGCTCGCCCTCCAACCGGCCATCGTTTACCTGCTCGCGCGATGGCTGGCGCTGCCGCCGTTGGAGACGCAGGCAATCGTGATGCTGGCCTCGCTGCCGGTTGGCGCCAACGTCTATCTGATGAGTCGCCAATTCGACACTCTCGGCGGCCCGATCGCTGCAAGTCTGCTGATGTCCACGGCTCTGGCCGCGGCGACAACGCCACTGATCCTGGCGCTCACCGCGGGAGGATAATCGAAGTCGTTAGCGCCCAGGCCGGGAGAGGCTTCCGTGTCGAATGACTTGCGTCGCGTGGCCATCGTCGGCAGCGCCCGGATCCCGTTTGCGCGCAGCAACGGCGCCTACAGCGCGCTCGGTAATCTCGAGATGCTGACCGCGTGCTTGAGCGCGTTGGTCGACAAATTCGGACTCAAGGGCGAGACGCTCGGCGAAGTCGCCGCCGGCGCGGTGATCAAGCATTCGCGTGACTGGAATCTCACCCGCGAAGCGGCGCTTGGTTCCGGCCTGCACCCGCATACTCCCGCCTACGATGTCCAGCGCGCGTGTGGCACCAGCCTGACCACCGCCGTTCAACTCGCTCAGCGAATCGCGCTGGGAGAAATCGACGTTGCGATCGCCGGCGGCGTCGATACCACCAGCGACGTTCCCGTCGTCTACAGCCCGGCCCTCAACAAGATCGTGCTCGAAAGCGCCCGCGGCCGTTCGCTCGGTCAACGATTGAAGCCTTGGCTGCGACTGCGGCCGGGCGATCTCAAGCCGGCCGTGCCCGCGGTGGGCGAGCCCCGCACCGGCTTGTCGATGGGCGAGCACTGCGAGCTTATGGCCAAGGAATGGGGCATCGGCCGCGTGGAGCAGGACGAGCTCGCTTTGCAAAGTCACCTCAAGGGTGCCAAGGCGTGGCAGGAAGGCTTTTACGATGACCTGGTCGTCCCCATGGCGGGCTTGAGCCGGGACAACAATCTGCGTCCTGACACCAGCCTCGAAAAGCTCGCGGCGCTGAAAGCCGTGTACGACAGGAGCGAAGCCGGAACCTTGACCGCGGGCAACAGCACACCGCTGACCGACGGCGCCTCCTGCGTGTTGCTCGCCAGCGAGACATGGGCGCGCGCGCGCGGCGCGCCGATCCAGGCTTTTCTCGCCCATTCCGCCGTCGCCGCGGTCGATTATGCGGGCATGGCCGGGCCGCGCGAAGGCCTCCTGATGGCGCCTGCCTATGCGGTGCCGGCGATGCTCGATCGTGCCGGCATCGCGCTCCAGGATTTAGACATCTACGAAATCCACGAGGCATTTGCGGCGCAGGTGCTGTGCACGCTCAAGGCATGGGAGTCCGCCGACTACTGTCGCAAGAAGCTTGGCCGCAACGCGCCGCTCGGGACGATCGCCCGCGAGCGGATGAATCCGAAAGGCGGAAGCGTAGCGCTGGGCCACCCCTTCGCTGCGACAGGTACGCGCATCGTCGGAACGCTGGCCAAACAGCTCCAGGAGCGAGGATCCGGGCGCGGATTAATCTCGATCTGCACCGCCGGTGGCCTTGGCGTGACGGCGATCCTGGAACGCTAGCCGTCCGTCATGCGATCGACGCAGATGCGCAGAAAATGTGCGCTCTGATCGTCGGGGCTTGACGGCTGCTCGAATACAAACCGCGCCTCTTTGGCAAGAAACATTTCGTCGCCGGCGTCATGCACGAACCATCGAAGCTCGGCTGGAAAAGCGCGAATCACCAAGAAATCCTCGCTCATCCGGTCGAGAAACGCGTCGGCGGAAACTCCGGCGTTGCGGGACAGCGCGGCGTTGCGAATGAAATCGGACGCTTCGAGACACTCCTCCATCGTCGGCCTGCCGGCGATGCCCGGCGTGGCGTATATCGCGCAACAGCAGAAAAAAGCCAACGCAAGTCGCTGCGAGGGGGCGCCTCTTTTGGTCATGGCATCTCCAATATGCGAACCTGCGCTGGCGCCACCGTACCCCATGTGCGTTCGCCACGCCAAGTCTGGTGAGACCCTTCCGGCGGCGATTGCGTTCCGCGTGACCTGGCTTCGACGCGACCTCTCCCGGCGGAAAATCGCCAGGCACCGCGCTACAATGCGCGCTCGAGAAAGTCACGAGGAAACGCATGGCACTCAAACGCGCCAGAGGACCCGGCGGCAAGCTGGTCGTGCTGGAACACACCTCCGGAATATTGAAGGGCAACCGCCTCGGCGACCCTCACGTTCGTAAGCTCGGCGTCTGGCTGCCATCGGAGTATGACCAGAGCGCAGGCCGCGGACTGGGGAAGCGGTTCCCGGTGCTCTGGGACCTGGTCGGATTCACCGGTTCGGGCCTTGCGCACGCCAACTGGAAACCGTACTCGGACAACGTTCCCGAGCGCGTCGCTCGTTTGATCCACGACCGGAAAATGGGTCCGGCGCTGATAGTCTTTCCCGATTGTTTTACGGCGCTGGGCGGCAACCAGTACGTCAATTCATCGGCACTCGGCAACTACGCGGACTATCTTGTCCGCGAGCTGATCCCCTTCGTCGATCGCGAATTCCGGACCCTCGCCTCACGCGAGCATCGCGGGTGTTTCGGGAAATCCTCTGGGGGCTACGGGGCCATCATCCACGGCATGAAATACGCGCAACACTGGGGCGCGATTGCCGATCACTCAGGCGATTCCTACTTCGATTTTGTCTACGGACACGACTGGCCCAACACGCTGGTGGAACTGACCCGATTCCGCGCTGCAAAGCGGAAGCCCGGAAAATACAATGCCCTGCGCGAAAGCACCCGCAAGGGTCTTGCCGAAGGGCTCGACGACGGCCGCGTCAAGCGCTTTCTGGAACATGTCTGGGCGAAGGAAAAGCTTTCGCTCGGCGAAGGCCACGCGATCATGAACCTGTGCATGGCGGCGACTTACGATCCCGACCCACGCGCGCCGCTGGGGTTCCGCCTGCCGTTCAATCTCGAGAGCGGTGAGAGGATCGACAAGCGCTGGCAGCGATGGCTCGACCAGGATCCGATCAACCTTGTCGACAAGTGCAAGGCCAACCTCAAGACGCTGCGCGGCATTTACATCGACTGCGGCTGGCGCGACCAATATCACATCCATTTCGGCACGCGAACCCTCTCAAGGCGGCTCGCGTCGGCCGGGATAAAGCACACCTACGAAGAGTTCGACGACAACCATTCGGACGTCGATTACCGGATGGACGTGAGCCTGCCGTTTCTCTACAAGGCACTCAAACCCTGATCCTTGAGGCTTTAGTCGAGGAGCGCCGGCAACGCGGTCGCGAGCTCCGGGAACCGCCACAGCAGCGCGATGGCGAACAGCTGAATCACGATAAAGGGCAAAGCGCCCCGGTAAATGTCGCGGGTGGTGACTTCCCGGTGTGCGATCGAGCGCAGAAAGAACAGCGCGAAGCCAGAGGGCGGCATCAAAAAACTGGTTTGCACGGTGAGCGCCATCAGTGCGGTTATCCACAGTGGCGGCGCGCCGAGCGCGAGCAGCGGCGGCATGGCGATGGGGACGACCAGCAACACGATCTCGAGCGCGTCGAGAAAAAACCCGAAGCAGAACGTCACTGCAAACACCGCGAAGACGGCGAAATTTAATCCGCCCGGCAGCATGGCGAAATTCAATCCTCCCGGCAGCATGGCGAGCAGGCCGTGCACCGCCTGCGTCCCATTCAGGCCGCGAAAGACCAAGGTGAATGTCGACGCGCCCATGAGCAGCAGAAACATCATGCCGGTGAGCCGCATCACCATGCGAACGGTTTCGGCCCAGCGTTGCCAATTGAGCTCGCCTCGAGCCCAGGCGTAAACGGTGGCGACGATGGCGCCGAGCGCCGCGGCCTCGACCGTGTAAATGGTGCCGGTGACGATCGAGGCCAGCAGCAGCACCATGAACGCAAGCGGCCCGATGACCACGACCAAGAGCCGCGTCCACGGCAGGCGAGGACGAAGCTCGGACGGCGGCGGGCATGCCGAGGGCCTGAAGATCGCGACGCCGATGACGTAGAGCAAATACAGCGCCAGCAGAAGGCCGACCGGTCCGAGCATCGCGACGTATATGTCACGAATGATCAGCGCGCCGTGAACGTCCTCGCCGCGCATGATCTGCGCCTCGGCGTTGGCGCCGCGCATCAGGTCAGCCAGCACGATGAGAATGATCGACGGCGGCAGCACGGTCCCCAGCGTTCCCGCGCTGCAGACCACGCCACAGGCAAGGCTCTTACGGTACTTCGCGGCCAACATCGCCGGCAGCGCGAGCAAGCCCAGCGTCAGCACGGAAGCACCCACGGCGCCGGTCGTCGGCGCGAGCAACGCACCGAGGATCACGGTGGAGATCGACAGGCCGCCGGCGCGCGATCCGAACAAGCTGCTCATCGCCTCGAGCAACTCCGCGGCCAGCGTTGTCCGCTGCATGATGACGCCGAGATAGACGAACATCGGGATCGCCTGCAGCAGGTCGTTTTCCATCAAGCCGATGAGGCGCTGCGGCAGCGCGGTCAGCAGCGGGAGATCGAAGGCTCCGAGCAAATGGCCGATCACCGAAAAAAGCAGCGCGACGCCCATCAACGTGAAGCCGACCGGGAAACCGAACGGCAGCAGCAGAAACACCGCGCCGAACATGATCAGTCCCAGCGCGGGAATCAACACGCTCATGGGCCGGTCGCAACCGGCAAGTCCGGGGCATCCGTCTCAGGGCTGTCGTCGGTCAGCGATGCAAGGTCGCGAGCGATATGACCCAGGGCCTGCAACGAGACCAGCACGCCGAATACGAGCAGCAGAACCTTGAACAGCCAGTAGCCGGGAGACCAGGTGTCGGGAAACTTTTCGAAGACCGCGACCGATCGCACCGTCGTCGCCCAGCTGTACAGCAGAACGATGCCGATCCACGGCACGATGAAGAATATCGTCCCCGCGAGATCGACCAGCAGCCGCGCACGTCGCGACATGCGATGGTAGAACACATCCAGTCGCACGTGGCCGTCCCACCGCAAGGCATAGGCGACGCCGAGCATGAATACTGTTGCGTGCGCGATCTGGCCGAAATCGTTGACAAGCAGGTGCCCGGCGCCGACCCATTCCCGCAGCGGCAACTGCCCGAAAAGCGCGGCGACGACGAACAACACGAGCCAGGCGCCGACACGGCCCGCCGCGTCGACGACTGCGTCGGCCGCACGCGCGAACCACCGAAGAAATCGAAGCAAGGAGGTCATCGACGCCACTGAATCTCGAAAGGATACCTCACCGACAGCGTCACGCGATGCCTTCAAACCAAGCTCGGCGCGCGGACAAGTTTCTGCCGGAAGAGTTGGTGGCGCGATGGAAGTCGGGACTGTGGATGCCTCCCGGTCCATCGCCCGTTATCATGTCGGGCATGAATACTCCAGCGGCACCCGCGCAGCAACCGGTCAACGCGCCCACCAAGCGCGGCCTCTTTCTCGGTTTCCTCATGGTCGGCCTGCAAGGCTTCGGCGGCGTCCTTCCGTTTGCGCGCCGAATGCTGGTCGAGCAGCATCGGTGGCTGACCGAGCGCGAGTTCAACGAGGTGCTGTCGTTGTCTCAATTTCTTCCCGGTCCGAACATCGTCAACGTGTCGGTCATCGTCGGCAACCGCTATCGCGGCCCGCTGGGATCCGTTGCCGTTATCCTGGCGGCGCTTTACGCAAGATTCGCCGACCTGGAGGCGGTGCGCGGCGCGACCAGCGGTGTTTCGGCAGCGGCGACGGGGCTGATCATCGCCACCGGTCTCAAGATGGCGCAGGCGCTCAAGGGCATCCCCTGGCAGATCGTCATGTGCGCACTGACCTTCATCGCCATTGCGCTCTTACGGCTGCCGCTGCTGTGGGTGCTTGCCGTTCTCGCGCCGATATCGATCGCGATCGCGTGGCGGACGATTCCGCGATGATCACATCGGTTCTCGCCGAGCTCGCGTGGCAGTTCTCGCTGCTTTCTTTTCTGGCGATCGGCGGCGTAAACGCACTGATTCCCGAGATTCATCGCCGCGTCGTTGAAATGGAGCACTGGATGACCGATGCGGACTTCGCGCAGGCATTCGCGATCGCCCAGGCCGCGCCCGGTCCCAATATGCTCATCGTCAGCGTGATCGGATGGAAAGTCTCCGGCGTGCTCGGCGCACTGGTGGCGACTGCCGCGATCTGCGTCCCGTCGTCGGTGCTAACCTTTGGCATCGCCCATATCTGGGACCGTTTTCGCGAGGCGCCGCTGCGGGTCGCCATCCAGCATGGGCTTGTGCCGGTGACCGTCGGGCTGGTGCTTGCGAGCGGCTACATCCTGGCGCGAACCGCCGATCAAACGTGGGCGGCGCTCGGCATTACTGGCGTGACCATGGCCTTGACCTTGGCCACTCGTTTGCATCCGCTGCTGCTGCTGGTTGCCGGCGCCGCGCTGGGTGTCGCAGGTTTTGTCTAGCGCTTAATGCCCGAGCTGCCCGATATCGTCGTCTACGTCGAGAGTCTCGAACGGCGCATCGTCGGCCGGACCCTCGAGCAGGTTCGCCTCAACAGTCCATTCGTCCTTCGCACCGCGGTGCCTCCGCTGGCCGACGTCGTTGGCAAGCGCATCCTCGCCGTCCGGCGCATCGGCAAACGGATCGTGCTGGTTGTGGAGGGCGGGCTCTTTGTGGTGCTGCACCTGATGATCGCGGGCCGCCTGCGCTGGATCGAGGCCGGCGGCAAGCCGCCCGCCACAGCCCTGGCGACTTTCCATTTTGCCAATGGCACGCTGGCGTTCACCGAAGCAGGAACGCGCAAGCGTGCGTCGCTACATATTGTGCGCGGCGATGATGCCGTTGCCGCATTCGACATGGGAGGGCTCGAGGTCCTCGATGCGGGTCCGGATGCATTCCGCAAGCGTCTTTTGCTCGAAAACCACACCCTCAAGCGGGCGTTGACCGACCCACGCCTCTTTAGCGGTATCGGCAATGCCTATTCGGACGAGATCTTGCACCGTGCAGGTCTCTCGCCTATCGCTCAGACGCATAAGCTCGATCCCGGCGACGTGCTGCGCCTGTATGCCTCCGCACGGTCGGTGCTGACCGAGTGGACGCGGCGGCTGCGCGAGGAAGCCGGAAGTGAATTTCCAACCAAGGTGACCGCCTTCCGGCCACAAATGGCGGTCCACGGACGCTTCGGCCAACCCTGCCCCGACTGCGGCGCGCCCGTGCAGCGAATTGTGTACGCGGAAAACGAAACCAACTACTGTGCGCGCTGCCAGACCGGAGGCACCATCCTCGCCGACCGCGCATTGTCGCGCTTACTCAAATCGAGCTGGCCGCGCTCGATCGACGAGCTGGGTTAAGTTGGATTCCGCGTCGGCTGGGCGCGGTAAAATGTACAAACGCACAAGGGAGGCCGCGATGCGCTGGCAAGATTTCCGTCGTAGCGACAATGTCGAGGAAAGCTCGGACGGAGGATCGTCCGGCATCGGTGGCATCCACCTGGGTATCGGCGGGGTCATCATAGTCATCGTCGTCAGCTTGTTATTGGGCAAGAATCCGCTCGATGTACTGGCGCTTCTGACCGATAGCGGCGCACCGCCGCAGAGCCAGACGCAAAGAGAAGCGCCCGTACCTTCGGGCCCGGCCGGCGCCAACTCGCCGCGCGACGAGCAGAAGGAATTCGTCGCCCACGTTCTGGGCGACACCGAGGACGTTTGGACAAGCGTGTTTCAACAGAGGGGTGGACACTATCAACCGCCAAAGCTGGTGCTTTTCCGTGGCCAAGCGGGCTCGGCATGCGGCCTCGCCAGCACGGCGACGGGGCCGTTTTATTGCCCGGGCGACCGCGATGTGTACCTCGATCTCTCGTTTTTCCAGGAGCTGTCGAAGCGCTTCGGCGCACCCGGCGACTTTGCCCGCGCCTACGTGATCGCGCATGAAGTCGGCCACCACGTTCAGAATCAGCTGGGATTGATGGCGCAGATGCAGCAGAAAAGCGCAGGAGCCTCCGACATTGCGCGCAACGCGCTGTCGGTCCGACTGGAACTTCAGGCCGACTGCTTCGCCGGGATCTGGGGCCACTCCGCGCAGCAGCGCGGCCTGATCGATGCCAAGGATGTCGAATCGGGCATTGCGGCGGCAGCTGCGGTCGGCGACGATCGGTTGCAGCAGCGATCATCGCGCGGCTACGTCGTTCCCGAATCGTTTACGCATGGCACGTCGGCGCAGCGCGTGCGATGGTTCAAATCCGGGCTCGATAGTGGCGACCTACGCCGTTGCGATACCTTTGGCGCGCGCGAGCTTTGAACCTGATCCGGCGCCGCCAACGGTCAGCGGCAAGAAAACGGCCTTGAAGCCGCGCTCCTTTCTGCCTATAGTCACGGTGAAAGGAGGGAGCAGCCATGAAGCTGATCCTTGCTTTGAGCGGGGCCTTGTTGGTGGTGGGTTGTTCGTCCTTGCCCTCGCAAGTCGCGGACAACGGTTCGCGGATGGTATGCGACAAGGAGCAGATGGCACGTATCCAGGCGCGCTCGCAGTCCCAGGCGTCGCACGTGGAGGTCATCTGGCTTAATTGTCCGCAGATCCGACGCGACCAAGTCAAAGCCGCCTCCTGATCCAACTCGCTTCCCTCCGAGGAGGCGACGGGTTGCGGTTGCTTTAGCTCGCTGCCGACGCGTTCTTGGGCATCGGCATCTGATCCTTTGACGCCTGATTTCTGCCTTTCATTGGCGACCCGCTGACCCGCGGCACTAGTTCGTCGGCGCGCTTCCCCCTACGGCGGTGGCGGCTTAAGATGCGTTCTTTTGCTTTCCTTCCGCGAGGCCTTTGATGATCTCCCGCCTGTTTTGCGCCGCGTCGCTCGCCGTCGCCGCCGCCGGTGCTCACGCCCAACCCGCGCCAGCGACAACGCCTAATATACCGCCGCATAAGTGCGTCAAACCGGAATATCCGGGCAAGCTCGCGTCGGCCCAGAAGTTCAACGCTTTCAACAAGGACTACACCGCTTACGGCGAGTGCATGAAGAAATACATCGACGACACCAAGCTCATCCTGAATGCGGCCGCCACGGCAGTGAATGGCGCAGTCGAAGAATTCAACAAGTTCGCCGCCGACATCAAGGCCCAGGACGAGGCCGCGAAGAATTAATCCTTCGCGCGCCACCGCGAGCTTAGCTGCCATCGCCCAGGCGACCCTCGACGGGTTCAATCGCCATTACGAGCTTTTCCGCGACTGCGCGCGTCTGGCAAAAAGCTACTTCGAAGCCGGCAACTGGCTCTCGATCGGTCACGTCTCCGGCGACCGCATCGACTTCTACGACCGCCGGGTCGTGGAAACGGTTGCCCGTCTCGAGCTCGACTTCGGCTGCGCAAGCATCGACGATTCGCGCTGGGCGGAGGTCAAGCGCCATTACATCGCACTGCTGATCGACCACAAGCAACCCGAGTGCGCGGAAACGTTCTTCAACTCGGTATCGTGCAAGATCCTTCACCGCACCTATTTCCACAACCGTTGTCTTTTCGTGCGGCCCGCGGTCTCCACCGAGCACATCGACGCCGATCCGCCATCGTACCGCTCGTACTATCCGCGGCAACACGGCTTGCGCCAGGCGCTCATCGACATCGTCCTCGACTTCCGGCTCGAACGCCGCTTCGCGGATTTCCGCCGCGACCTCGCCAACATCCTGGCGGCGTTTCGACGGAGCTTCAGGCGGCCATTGCGGCTCGAGGCGAATCATCAGATCCAGGTGCTTTCCAGCCTGTTCTTTCGCAATCGCACCGCCTACCTCGTCGGCCGCGTCGTTAACGGCTATCAGGCGTACCCTTTCGCGGTGCCGATCAAGCACGACGCCGACGGCAATCTCTATTTCGATGCACTGCTCATGGATGCCGAGCAGCTCGCGCTCCTCTTCTCAGCCAACCGCGCCTATTTTCTGGTGGACATGGAAGTACCCTCGGCCTACGTCAACTTCCTGCACCAGATCGTTCCGGAGCGAACCGAAGCCGAGCTCTACACCATGGTCGGGCTGCAAAAGCAGGGCAAGACACTTTTCT
>VBDA01000085.1 GCA_005883655.1 Betaproteobacteria bacterium
TGAGGGATCCGATCGGGAAAAGCGCCTGCTCGAGGGCGCTCGCAAAGAGCGCGAGGTCAACGTCTACACTTCTCTTGTGACCGAAGACGTGACAAACCTCGCTGCCGCATTCGAAAAGAAATACGGCGTCAGGCTCAGGTTCTGGCGTGCCAGTTCGGAAAACGTGCTGCAGCGCATTGCGAGCGAAGCTCGCGCCAGTAGATTCGATTTCGACCTCGTGGAGACCAACGGGCCCGAGCTAGAATCACTTCATCGAGAAAATCTTCTTCTGCCCGCGAGATCCCCCTACGATGCTGACCTCATTCCAAGCGCCATTCTATGTTCGTGCAGGCATACAACACGAGTCTGGTCAGGAAGGATGAGTTGCCGAAGGCTTATCAGGACCTGCGCGATCCGAAATGGAGGGGCAAGCTTGGCATCGAAGCAGAGGACACTGACTGGTTCGGTGCGGTTGTCAAGGACCTGGGGGAGGACAATGGCCTCACGCTCTTTCGTGAAATCGTTGCCACCAACGGGATATCGGTGCGCAAGGGCCACACGCTCTTGGCCGGACTGGTTGCCAGCGGAGAAGTACCGTTTGCGCTGACGGTGTACAACCATAATGCCGAACGGTTGAAGCAGCGCGGTGCACCGATCGATTGGTATGTGATTCAACCTGCCTACGTGCGGCCCAATGGCATCGCTCTCTCGCGCAAACCGCCGCATCCGCACGCAGCGCTCCTTTTCTATGATTTTCTGCTTTCGGAAGAGGGTCAGCGGATTCTGGAGAAAGGCAACTATGTGCCGACCAATCTGAAGGTTGGCCATTCTGCGCACTCGCTTACGCTGAAATTCATTGATTCCGGCATCGTGCTGGATGAATCGGCGAAATGGGACAAGCTATGGGAACAAATCATCAAGCGAGGAAAATAATGTTGTTTTCAGCGTCGGGATGCGGCAACCTGGGCCGCGCTGAGGTTTGCAATCGAGTGGGGCGAAGCGATGGGCCATGCTGATAAGCCTGATACCGGCATCGATCGACGCGCATTTCTGAAAGGCGCCGCAGCGGCTGGCGCGACCGTCGCGGGAGGATTGGGCACGGGCGTGGCGGCGCAGCAAGGAGAAAGCAGGGTCGCAGCCGGCGGTGAAGACAAAGTCGCCGCAAGCACGCCCGCCAAGATGCCGCTGGGCGATCGCGTAATCAGCCGGCCCGGCTCGGACTTCATGGTCGATGTGCTGAAGACGCTCGACCTTGAATACGTTGCCTGCAATCCGGGCTCCAGTTTTCGCAGCCTGCACGAATCGGTGGTCAATTATGGCGGCAACACGAAGCCGGAGCTCCTGACCTGCATGCACGAGGAGTCGTCGGTGGCCATCGCTCACGGCTATGCCAAGGCGGCCGGCAAGCCGATGGGGGTGTTGGCTCATGGCACCGTTGGATTGCAGCATGCGTCGATGGCGATCTACAACGCGTGGTGCGACCGCGTGCCAATCTTGATCATGGCGGGCACCGCGCTCGACGCCAGCAAGCGCCGCCCCGGCACCGAGTGGTATCACTCCGTGCAGGACGCCGCGGCGATCGTGCGCGATTTCGTCAAGTGGGACGATCAGCCGGCATCGCTGCAGCATTTTGCCGAGTCCACCGTGCGTGCCTATCGCGTCGCGACAACTGCTCCGATGGAGCCGACATTGATCATTGCCGACATGGAGCTGCAGGAATCGCCGGTGGCAGACCAGCACATGCTGAAGATTCCGAGACTCGTAGCGGCGGTTCCACCGCAGGGCGATCGGGGAGCGCTGCAAGAGGCCGCGCGCTGGCTGGTTGAGGCGCGCGCCCCGGTGATCGTTGTCGAACGTGCGGTACGCAGCCAGCAGGGCGTCGAGCGGCTGGTGGCGCTGGCCGAGGCGCTTGGCGCGCCTGTAGTCGATCTTGGCGCCCGCATGAATTTTCCCAATCGCCACCGCTTGTGCCACAGCGACCGCCGCGGCGCACTGATGCGCGAAGCCGACGTTGTGCTCATGCTCGAGGTCGCGGATCGCTGGGGCCAGCTGCACACCGTGGGCGATCCGCACAAGGACCTTCGGGAAACCGCGAAACCCGACGTGAAGACGATCAGCCTGTCGATGGCAGACGTCTATCTACGTTCCAATTATCAGGATTTTCAGCGCTTCCAAGCGATCGATCTCGCGATCAGCGGCGACGTCGAGGCCAGCCTTCCTGTCTTGACCGAGCTGGTGCGCGCTGCGACATCGACCGACCGCAGGCGCGCCTTCGATGAACGCGAGGCAAGGCTGGGTGTTCGACAGAAGGAAGGTCTGCAGCAGGCGCGTGAGGATGCCGCGGTGGCGTGGAACGCCGTGCCAGTTACGACGGCACGGCTGGCAATGGAGCTCTGGGACGTCATCAAGAGCGAGCCGTGGTCGCTCGCGGTAAGCGATCGCATTCCATGGGCGCGGAGGCTCTGGCCCACGACGCGCTACGAGCAGATGCTGGGCGGCTCGGGCGGGCAGGGCGTCGGCTATGGCGCCCCGGGCGCGGTCGGCGTTGCTCTCGCCAACAAGGCGAAAGGCTTGCTCACCGTCACCTTCCAGCCGGACGGCGACTTGTTGTACGCGCCGGGCGCACTATGGACCGCGGCGCACCACAAAATACCTTTACTGTTCGTCATGCATAACAACCGTGCCTACCACCAGGAAGTAATGCATCTGCAGCGAATGGCCTCGCTGCACGACCGCCGGCCGGATCAGGCATGGATCGGCACGACCATCGACCACCCGGACATCGATTTCGCCAAGCTCGCACAAGGCTTTGGTGTCTGGGCCGAGGGTCCGATCGAGGATCCGACCCAGCTAGGCGCTGCTTTGCGGAGAGCGCTTGCCGTTGTCAAACGCGGCGCACCGGCGCTCGTCGATGTCGTGTGCCAGCCGCGCTGACAAGATACGGGCATTACCCTCGCGGCGCGTGCGCTGCGGCGCCGCTTTAGTCGTGCAGAGGGACGATATCCTTCGCAGCCGGACCCGGCTTGATCGATGCGAGATAGGCGTAGATGTCGGCGAGTTCATCCTCGCTCACAAAGCGGCTGCCATAACGCGGCATGTCTTGTCGCGGATGGCGCACCTGCTGCGCAAACGCCGGGTAGGGCCACAAGCCCGGCGTGAGTGTTGGCCCGGAGCCCCGCTCGCCACCCTGGCCCGCGTAGCCGTGGCAGGTGTAGCACATCTTTTCCAAATACAGTTTTGCGCCCCGCTCGGCCGATGCGGTGCCAGATTGCGCGAATGCGTTTGCTGCGGCCAGGGTCAGCCATGTCACAACGTTGCAGGAAATTGCCAAGAGCAGCACGCGAAATTTCGCACCATTCACTAATGTCTCCCAGGCTCATGCATCAAGAACGGGTGTTGCCGGCCGGCTCGATATCGCACCGGTGACTCGCTCTTGCCGTCAGTTTCCCTTGACCGTTCCACTTGCAAGCGGTACTGGGGGCTGCTCCGGCCTATCGTGGAGATGCGAAGGCGCGCGAGCGCGCACGGTGTCGGCTGAATGAGCATGCCCGTGCTCGGATTCGTCGTCGTAGCGCTTGCAAAGGCGCGATTCCGGGAACAGTTCGTGAGCCGATGGCGCGGCGCCGCCTACCCATTCGACGCCGCCTTGTTTGCGCGCCGCAGCTTGTAAATCCTCGAACGTAAGCTGACCCGGATCTCTTGCCACCGCAGTTCGCTGCGCCAACCCGGCGAGCACAAGCTTGCGCACCCGGCGCCCGTCCCAGCCTTCGCATGAGGCAGCGAGATCGGCAATGTCCTGGCGTTGCCCGGCCAGCGGCATCAAAGCCGGCCATTGCGCCCCCAGCTCGACCAGCGAGTGGGTGATGATGCGCCCGATGGTGGCGACATCCGGCAGTTCGAAGTGCAGGACCAGATCCGCGCGCGAAAGGAATGCATCGTCGACAGCTTCTATGAAATTCGTGGTGGTGACGAACAACACGTTCGGCAGCGACCGCGCAATCTCATCGATCCCGAGCAGAATGGCGTCGGTGGCGCGATGCACGTCGACGGGGTTGGTTTCGAACGATGCGGTGCTGCGGCGGACTGCGAAGGCTTCCACCTCGTCGATCAGGACGACCGTATGCGGCCGCCGCGCCACAATTTCAGGAATCGTGTCCTGCATCAGGCGAGTGATGTTGCGCTGGCTTTCGCCCAGCATGTCGCTCGGGAAAGCATGGGGATTGATCTCGACCAGCGTTGTCGCACCGCGCGCAGCAAGGGCTAGCGCAGCAACCTGCGCGAGGCCGCGTGCGAGCGTGGTCTTGCCGGTTCCCGACGGTCCCGATAGCACGATGAGGCCGTGTGGTAGCCCGGCCAGCATCGACAACTTACGCCCGTGGAGCAAGGTGAGCAGCGCCTGATTGAGCAGACGCTCCTTGACCTCGCGCGGAACTACGATGTTGTCCCAATCACGATCGTGATGGTCGGCCGGAAGAACGTGCAGCGACAGGACACCAGGCGGCAATACGGCTTTGATCAACGCCAATCCTCCTTTCGTGTGTCAGGCAGCGGACGTCCAATATCTCGACTCATAAGTTTTTCGGACCTACGACGGACATAGCAGAACCTGCGGCTCGAGGTACCAGTATGGACGAGACCCGGGCACGCGTCGACCTGACAATGCGCGGGTCGACGCTCACTCCGGGCGCTTGTCCTCGGGCCACTGTATCTTCGACAGTTCCGCCATGCTGACTAGCGTATCCTCGGCCTCCTCGAACAGAACCATCGGGTCCATCAACGCGCGCATAGTCTCGAGTACCGAGTCGAACATGTGCACGCGCACCAGCCGGCACTGATTCTCCGGATCGTCGTTGAAGTGCTGATGCCAGAGGAAATGATCGACGACAATAAGGTCACCCTTCTTCCAGCGGTGATGCTCCCCCTTGTCGGGAGCGGTACCGAGGAAACTGTGGCCGTGGCCCTCGGCCACATAGAGCCAGGCCTCGCCGGGATGCCGGTGCAGCGACTGGGTCTTTCCGGGAGCGAACTGGATCATCACCTGGGTGATGCCGGAAGCCTCGCTGCCGATGGAACGATCGATCAGAAACTTGGTGCGCGTACCCCGCGGCGTCGCGAGAATCTCGATCTCGTCGTAGGGCGTGTGGATCCGGCCGTTCCGCCGCTTCTTCGCTTCAGCAGCAACCCGCCGCAGGCGCCGCGCATAGGCGTCGTTCCCGGCGATGCCTTCGCTATAAACAGGCCGTGGAGGTAGCTGCCTGAAGTCTTCGTGTCCGCGGTCTTCCAGCGCGCACATGCCGAGCGTCCAGAGCATGGGCTCCGAGGAATAGCTCATGAAGCGCGCCGGCTTGTCGCCGTCATTGCCATGACGATGCCATGACCACGCCGGCAGATGGATGGCATCCCACGGCTTCCACTGGTAACGAACGCCATCGACTTCGGTCCAGCCTTCGCCATCCACAATGAACAGCTGCGCGTCCCACGAATGCCGGTGAATGGTGGTGGTCACTCCCGGATCGATCTCATGCACCAGTGCATCGAGGCAGCGCGTCGGGCGGCCGCCGTCCGACCCCATGTAGACCCCACTGCGCAAACCGCGCGTGGTGGGCTCGAGCGCTACGTCCTCCGCACGAATCACCGTTTGCCTATGGCTGCGCCATTCGTCGAGGAACTCGGCGCGGCGCTTTTTCTGCACCGCATAGTGGGTGACCGCGGTCGTGGTCCTGGTCTTGGTGGACATGGGGTTGTTCCTCCGTAACGGACCCGTTCGCGATGTGGGCGTGAATGGATAAGCTGTGTGGAACCGTGGCATCGAACATCGTCTCTCACGGCAGCGTCGGGGCGTGCCCGCCGCGTTCTTTTCTGCGGAACGTCGTTCCTTGCTGGTGAAAAGAGTTGATCATACAATGACTGCTCCGTCAATTCGCCGGCGACATGCAGGCTGTGTCGCGCCGGGAGCGATCGTGCGTGCAGAATCGAAAATCACGCAACGCATGCGTGGCCTCGCGCGCCTGCTTTGCGGCTTGGGCTTTGCGTTGGCAGTGTTCTCCACTGCGTCGGCGGATGTAGAAACGACGAACCGCAATGAAGCCGTCTACCGGTACAGCGGGCCGGACAGAGACCAGCGTCTTGTCGAGCGTGCGAAACGGGAAGGCGTGGTCGTTATTTACACCTCCCTTGCACCGACCGAATCGCAGCCGCTCGCCCAGGTATTTGAAAAGAAATACGGGGTGAGGGTCGAGCTTTGGCGGGCCCTTTCCGACAAGGTGGTACAGCGAGCCGTGACCGAAGCGCAGGGGAAGCGGCATCGCGTCGATGTGCTCGAGACCAACGGCCCGGAGATGGAGATGATGGCGCGCGAGAAGCTCCTCTCGCCCTTCCGCTCGACCTACATCGCCGATCTGCCGCCGGCGGCGATTCCGCCGCACCGCCTGTGGCTGCCGGACCGCATGAATTATTTTGTGGTCGCCTTCAATACCGACAAGGTTAAGAGAGAAGATCTGCCCGGAAGCTATGAAGGGTTTCTCGACCCGAAATGGCAAGGCCGTCTCGGTATAGAGGCGACCGATCAGGAATGGATGGCGACCCTGATCAAGCAGTGGGGCCAGGCGAAGGGCGAGGCGTTCTTCAACAAGCTTGCCGCCATGAAGCCTGATGTGCGCAAAGGTCATGTTCTGCTAGCCGAGCTCGTCGCAGCGGGCGAGATTCAGGTTGGGCTAACCATGTACAACAGCAACGCCGAAACTCTCAAGCGGAAAGGCGCGCCGATCGACTGGATGCCCGTCGAACCGGTCGTCGCCCGGCCGCAAGGAATCGCGGTCGCGAAAAATGCGCCGCATCCGCATGCCGCACTTCTCTTCGTGGACTTCGTGCTGTCGCCGGAGGGGCAGGCGTTGTTCGAATCGATGGGACGTGTGCCGGCGAGCATCCGAATCAAAAGCCAGCTTAACGACTTCAGGTTCATCCTGATCGAGCCCGCGACGGTTGTCGATGAAGCACAGCGGTGGAACCAGCTATGGGATCGGCTGTTTCTGCAGCGTTGACTGCGCGGTGTCTGTGGGCCGTTCGCGATTTGTGCGTGGCACCGCTCGACAAACGGCAAGCGCTTGTCGCCCGCTGTAGGCGAATGGTAGACTCCGTTCGACATACCGGAACGGTGGTCCCTAAAATGGAGCGCGAACGCGGCAACGGCAAAAAGAAGGCGCGAAAAACCAGGTTGTCATCGGTCGCCTACGCGATCCGTCTGGTGCGCGCCTTTTCCGCCGAGTAACACGAGATCGGCATCAGCAATCTCGCGCGCCGGCTGAGCTTGGGTAAGAGCACAGTACATCGGCTCGCGTCGACCCTCGTCCAGGAGGATTTCCTTGAGAAGAACCTGGACACCGGCGCCTATCGTCTCGGGCTGGCGTTGTTCGAGCTGGGCACGCTGGTACGGCGTAAGATGAACTTCGCCAACGAGGCGCGCCCTTATCTCAAGTCGCTGATGGAAAAGACCGGCGAGACGGCGCATCTGGCGGTGCTCGATCACGGCTCGGTCCTCTACATCAACACCATTGCCAGCCGCCAGGCGATTCGAATGTCATCGGATGTGGGCGCTAGGGCACCGAGCCATTCGACCAGCGAAGGTAAGATTTTGCTCGCGTTTCGCCCTCCCGAGACGCTCTCGGCGGTGCACGCAGGCGGGCTTGCCGCGGGGACAGCCAAAACTATCACCAGGCTGCAGGCGCTCCGCGAGGAATTGCGCAGTGTGCGCGGGCGCGGGTATGCGATCGATGATGAGGAGACCGAAGTCGGGCTGCGGTCGGTCGCTGCGCCCATCCACTCAGCGTGTCAGCAAAAAGGTGCTGCAGTCCTATTTGCCTGACGTCTGCGCCGCGGCAACGGCAATTTCTCAGCGGCTAGGTTACCAGTCGGCGACGAGCGCCCCGGTCGCCGCCGACTAACTTTTGCGCCGCTTGTTCCACGCTATGCTTCAGCCGGATGCGGAGGGATCGGCCTCTCCCGGCGGATGACCGCCTGGCCCTTTCGATGCCCTCGATCAAGCTCTCGGATTCCGACCTCGTATTCCACTGTGCGGCCGATGACACCATTCTGCGCGCGGGGCTGCGCGCCGGCGTGCCGCTGCCGTACGAGTGCAACGTCGGTTGTTGCGGAACCTGCAAGATCGAGCTGGTCTCAGGCAGTGTCGAGGCGCTGTGGGGA
>VBDA01000581.1 GCA_005883655.1 Betaproteobacteria bacterium
ATGAGGAAGAAGACCAGGCGGCGGCTAATTTGTGGGGCCACGGATTGGGGCTCGCACAGTACGACCCGCCGGTGATCTCGCGCATCTGGTCTCTCGACCATCCGGTCGAGATCAAGGAAGGGATGGTATTTGCGCTCGAGACCCAACACGGCAAGACGCATCAATGGGGCGTGCGCATCGAGGAGATGCTGATCGTGCACAAGGATCGCATCGAGATCATCTCCAATTTCCCGGTCGAGCAAATCACCGTGGTCGACCCTATGCCCGGGTATTCAAGTTATGGAAAATCCTAGATCGACTTGAAGTATGTCCATGCATTCGCTCATCGTTCCATCGACGTCTGCTGACGCGGCGGACGCCGACCGAGGCAGCGAACCTTGCCCGCCTCGGCCATGCGGGCTTGCCCATTCCCGACGGTTTTTGCGTCGATGCCGAGGCGTACCGCATTCAGTTGGCGGCACTGGATCTCAGCGACTTCGCGCGCGGCGTGAGCTCCGCGGAACCCGCGACGGCGCGCCGCGCCGCGCTGGCGATGAAGCTCGGCCTCCTCGATCGACCGATCGTGCCGCAAGTGCTCGATCCACTGCTCGATGCGTGGCGAAGGCTCGTCGAGAGGACCGGCGCGCTCACGGTGGTCCGTTCGTCCGCGCTGGTCGAGGACCGTTTTGGATCGAGCTTCGCGGGACAGTTCGAAAGCTATCTCGGCTTGGAGAACGAGACTGACTTTGTCACCGCCGTGAGCTCATGCTGGGCCGCGCTCTGGTCAACGCGAGTGTTGCGTTACATGGCAACGCATGATGCAAGCCCCGCGGACACCGCCATGGCGATCCTCGTTCAGCCGCTCGTGTCGGCACGCGTCTCCGGCGGTGGATTGAGCCGCACCGCGGACGGCGACATGATCCTGAACGCGACTTGGGGACTCGGCTCGGCGATCGCGCAGGGCGAAGTGGTACCGGACCGTATCGTCCTGAGCCGCGACGAGCAAGGTGAGCTGGCGCTCCGCCACACAATGCCCGGCCGCAAATTCCATCGTGTCGGCTGCGCTCACGGTACGCGTCCCGTGCCCCGCGCGCTTGTTTCCAGGCCGTGCCTGAATCGCACTCGGACACTGGAACTGGGTCGGTTGCTGCGGCGAGTCGAGGACATCCTTGGCATGCCGGTGGAAATCGAATGGGCGCTGGACGACGGGGGATTCAAGTTGCTTCAGGCGCGGCCGCTGCACCTGGAATCGGCGCCTGTCCCCGACGAAATCTGGCTGCGCCATCCGGGTCTCAACGGGCACCCGGCGGGCGTGGGCTGGGGCTCCGGCCGCGCGTGCGTTGTGAACTGCGAATGCGAGCTTGCCCGCGTCGCGCCCGGCGATATCCTGGTGACGAGGGTCGCCGGCCCGGCATTGAGTCAAATCCTGCCGCGGGTCGCGGGCGTGGTGGCGGAGCTTGGCGGCAGCACGTCGCACCTCGCCTCGCTCGCTCGAGAGCGCGGCATTCCGATGGTACTGGGTGTGCTCGATGCAACACAACGCATCCCGGACGGCGTGCAGATCGCGGTCGACGGTGTCGCTGGAGTGGTGCGCTGGATGCACTGATGCACGGCCGCGAATTCCCACGCGCCCGTGCGTGCTCCCCATGCGCTTACGCGTGTTCCCGATGCGTTTACGCGTCTTCATCACGCAACCCATAGCACGCAGCGCGATCGAGCGCCTGCGCAGCGTGGCCGAGGTGGATGGGAATCCCGATGCGCTCCACACCATGACCAAGGACGAGCTTCTCGCCGCGGTGCGCGAGCACGATATCCTGTTCTGCCTTCTGCAGGATCACGTCGACGCCGACGTGATCTCTGCCAACCCGAAGCTGCGCGCGATTGCATCGATGAAGATCACGCCATCCGATATCGACGTTGCTGCCGCGACTGCGCGGCGCATCCCCGTGACCGTCATACCTCCGCTCGTGACCGAGGCGACTGCCGACCTGCATTTCGGTCTGCTGCTCGCCGTAGCGCGTCGTGTGGTCGAGGGCGACCGCTTGCTGCGCGCGGGGGTTTTTCCGGGAGCACAGTCGACGCATCTCGAGGGAGCGTTCGTCTGGGGCAAGACCATCGGGCTCGTCGGCGGCGGAGGCCGCATCGGCCGCGCAGTGGCGCGGCGGGCGCGCGGGTTCTCGATGCGAATCCTCTACTGGGGCCCGCGTCGGATTTCCGAGAGTGAAGAGCGGGAGCTCGGTGTTGACTACGTC
>VBDA01000086.1 GCA_005883655.1 Betaproteobacteria bacterium
CGTCCCGATCGAGGTCGAGGCGCCGGACATGGACGGCGCAGTTCAGCGCGAAGCCGCGCTCGCCCTGTTTCGCATTTTCCAGGAGACGCTCACCAACGTTGCACGCCACGCCAAGGCGAGCCGCGTCTGGGTTCACCTGGCGGTCAATGAGAAAGGCTATGTGTTACAGGTCCGTGACGATGGCGCGGGAATGGACGAAAAAGATCTGGTCAAGACGAACTCGCATGGCCTGCGCGGCATGCGCGAACGAGCTCAGCAATTCGGCGGCGACGTTTCGGTATCGAGTCAGCCCGGTCGCGGAACTACGCTGGTCGCGTCGGTACCGGCGCCACCGCCGCCGGATCAGCCCTGAGGCTGCGGCAAACGATGGCGCCGAGACCTTACGCGCGTCGAACCCAGCGATTTCGCTCGGTGTCGCCCGAGCGTCCCCAACTCCGCTTTCCTGTCACCGGCGGCCAACATGCCGCCACTCGCCATCGAGACGAGAGCGGCCTATTGCCTTACTTCAAATCAGGGACGGACGGTTACGATGACTTGACGGCAAGCTGATCGACCACGCCCTTGACGCCCGAGGTATTGGACGCGATCTGCTTCGCGCGTTCCTTCAAATCGGCGTTGTCGACATTGCCTGACAGCGTGACCGTTGCGCCGCTGGTATCCACGTTGATCTGCAGCGATTTTAGTCCCGGCTCGGCAAGGATCGCCGCCTTCACCTTGGCGGTAATCGCCGCGTCTTCCGCGACCGTCGCGGTCTTGTCGGCCGCATTGCTTACCGTGGTTCCAACTTTGTCCGCAGCCCGGTCCATCTTAGAGCTCGTAGAGCCCGGGGGCGTGGCGCTCGTAGAGCCTGCGGGCGCACGTTGATCGCAACCCGCCATCAGCAAGGTTCCGGCAGCAAGTGCGACGAGCAGAGCAGAAGGTCGATTTCCGATGTTCATGGTTTTGCTCCTTCAGTGAGGGCTTGTCCGGCCAAACGCGCCGGCGCCCGATGGCGGTAGGCGGTGTTTGCTGCGAGCCTAGCCGTCCAGAACGGTTTCGTTTCCAAAGATGATGAGCACCGCATACTCATTCAATGCATTCCGTGTGCGCGTTTTTGCGGCGAAGTGAGTGTGCCAGCGCCGCCGAAAAGACGGTATCGGCCGCATGCTGTTTATCGCGTCGGAAAATAATGGGTGAGCTATAAGAGCGCGTCCTACACCAGCGCTCCAAAGATCACCAAGCGAGGCGTCGGGCCGTGCTAGGCGGCGAGTAAAATTCCGGAGCCCGGGGTTTGCAGCGTCACAAGGCTTGTGCCCGGTGCCGCGAAATCGATCAAGGGGCTCAATCGTCGCGTCCGGGCCGCGCCGAAAAATGTCGCGAACGCGACGTCGGCGGCATCACTGCCAGTTCCAATCCGCACGATTTCATTGAGTGGCGAGAGCTCGGTCGGATCAAAAAGGTACCATCGATCCCCCAAATAGACTTCGAAGACGGCGTGAAAGTCGGGCGGGGGAGTGCTATAACGCGCGTAGCCGGTGACGAAACGTGCGGGAATGTTGAGCGCGCGGCAGAGCGCTATCGCAAGGTGCGAGAAGTCGCGGCACACGCCAGCGCGGTTGGCAAGAACGTCTCGTGCGGTCGTCAGCGGAGACGAGGTGCCGATCTCGTAAGCGATATTGTCGCGGATCCATTGGCAAACCGCTTGGACGCGGCGGTACCCGCCGGGAAGCTGCCCGAATTCGCGGCAAGCGAGCGCAAAAAGGCGGTCCGCCTCGCAATATTTGCTCGCCCTTACGTATTGCAAGACTTCGCCGGGCAAGAGCGCCAAGGGCGTCTCCGGCGCGTCGACATTGACTTCGGGCTCCTCGAGGTCGACGGTCGCAAAGTAGCGCATGGTGAGTCGCCCCGGTGGCACATCGAGCCGGAAAAAACGATTGAGCCGGCCCGCGTCGGCAAACTCGTCGATGATGCCATTCGGCTCCGCCATGATCGATTCAGCGCGCACGACTTGTCCCGAAGTCGTCGGAACCCCGAGATTAAAAACAAACAACGTCTGTTGCGTAACGTCGTACTCGATTTCGCAATCGATATGAAAGGATTTCATTCCCAGCCCATCAATTTCCTGTTTATCGCAAACGCACGCCCTCGTATGCGCTCACGTCGCGGCTCTATCGCGGAAGACCCATGAGCAAGTCCGCGAGGTCCTCGGCGTGTTCTTCTTCCTTGGCTTGAATCTCTTCGATCATGCGTCGCGTCGTTGCGTCGAAGGGCGCAAAAAAAGCCGCGATTTCTCGATAGCTATCGATGGCGATGCGCTCTGCGACCAAGTCTTCCTTGATCATGTCGACGAGGTCACTGCCTTCGACGTATTCGGAGTGGCTGCGGCTCAGCAAGCCGTCCGGCGACAAATTCGGCGCGCCGCCGAGCTGCACGATTCGCTCCGAGATAAGATCCGCGTGCTGCTGCTCTTCGCCTGCATGTTCCAGAAATTCCTCGGCGACGGGGCCCGAATGAATACCCTTGGCCATGAAATAGTGGCGCTTGTATCGCAGCACACAAACAATCTCCGTCGCAAGCGCTTCGTTGAGAACCTTGATCGCGGTTTCAGTGTTGCCGCCGTAAGCCGCCGTCACGGCACCGTCCTCGATATGCTGGCGCGCGCGCTTGCGCAATGTCTGTACATCGGTGAGAAATGGCGTGTCTTTCAAAGCTTCTCCTTGGTCGATGTGCGGAAGTTCCAGCCTCAATTATATCCAGCATGAATCATGCCCGGCTGTTAGCACGCGACTTTGCTGCTAGGCAGACCTCGCGTCGGCACAAAAACAAAGCGCTCACGTAGTAATTCCTACAAAGCGGCGCAAGAATGCCGATCGGGCGTCGCGAATATTGCACCGGTGACTCTGTTGAGAGCGTTAAATGCGCGCCGGGTTCAGAGCCAACAGTAAGCCTCCTCGCAGCGAAAGAGCGCTCCGCTCGCGTATGGCCGGTCACGCCGATTGCGTCTATCATCGGCCATCGCTTTTGAGCAATATCGGTATGGCCGACGCCGAATTCTCCGCCCTCATCCATACCCACCGCGGATATCTGCTGCGTGTCGCGGTCCTGCAACTTCGTGATGGCGATCTCGCCGAGGACGTGGTGCAGGATACGCTGGTGGCGGCATTGCAAGGGGCTAAGGGATTTTCCGGGCGATCGAGCCTCAAGACTTGGCTGACGGGCATACTCAAGCACAAGATCGTCGATGCCATCCGCAAGAAAGGTCGGGAACCGGTCGTCTCGTCGCTCGATGACGAATGCCAGATAGACGAGTTCGATGCCCTGTTTGACGAGTCGGGCCATTGGGAGAATCCCCCCGCGACCTGGGGCGATCCCGAGGGAGAGCTTTCGCGACAGCAGTTTTTCGACATCGTGGATTTCTGCCTGGAAAAGCTCCCGCCCAATACTGCCCGCGTCTTCATGATGCGCGAGGTGATGGAGCTGGAGGGAGAGGAGATTTGTAAGGAACTCAGCATCACCTCGACCAACCTCTGGGTCATACTCTACCGGGCCAGGGTGGCGCTTCGCCAATGCCTGGAGCAAAACTGGTTCATGCGAGGCGGCCGGGCCGCGTGAGTGCGGCCGCATTCCACAATGGGTCGACTCATTTCATGCAAGGACGCGAGCCGCTTGATCTCGCAAATTCAGGAAGGCCACGTGCCGCTTGGTCAGCGCCTGCGCGTCCGGCTACACCTCGTCTGGTGCGAAGCGTGCCAGCAGTTCGAGCGGCAGATACGCTTTCTGCGCGTTATGATGCGCCATTACAGACAGTAAGCGCCCGCTTCATCGACCATCGCGATGACCTCTATCACCGTAAATGGCGCCGCCTACACTTGCCGATCAGCCTCGCAACGGGTTTCCGATCTCGTTCGCGACCTCTCTCTCGAAGGTAAGCGCATCGCCATCGAGCGTAATGGAGAGATCGTTCCCAGGAGCAAGCATGCGGAGACGATCCTGGTCGATGGGGATAAAATCGAGGTCGTTGCCGCAGTTGGCGGCGGCTAGTGAGTACCGCGCATGAACGCTCCCGACAATACGCACGCGCTTGCGCGCCTCGATGACCCAGCGGTCATGGCCCACGATGATCCGCTGGGCACCCACCGTGGCGACCGGGCAGTCGTCCACCCTGACGCGCTGGTCATCGCCGGGCGCGCCTACCGCTCACGGCTGCTGGTCGGAACCGGGAAGTACAAGGACTTCGATGAGACGCGGGCGGCGATCGACGCCTCCGGTGCCGACATCGTTACGGTCGCCATCCGTCGCACGAACATCGGGCAGAACGCGAACGAGCCGTCGCTGCTCGATTACCTGCCGCCGCCACAGTTCACCCTGCTGCCGAACACTGCGGGCTGCTACACCGCGGACGACGCGGTGCGCACGCTCAAGCTCGCGCGCGAGCTGCTCGACGGACACCGGCTGGTGAAGCTCGAGGTGCTCGGCGACAGTCACACGCTGTTCCCGAACGTACGGGAAACAATACGTGCGGCGGAAACGCTCATCAAGGATGGTTTCGACGTCATGGTGTACACGTCCGACGACCCGATCATAGCGCGCGAGCTCGAAGCCCTAGGTTGCGTGGCGATCATGCCGCTCGCCTCATTGATCGGCTCGGGAATGGGCATCCTCAATCCGTGGAACCTGAGGCTCATCATCGATCAATCCAAAGTACCGGTGCTGGTCGACGCCGGCGTGGGCACGGCGTCCGATGCGGCGGTCGCCATGGAGCTTGGGTGTGCCGGCGTGTTGATGAATACCGCGATCGCTTCGGCCCAAAGACCCGTGCTGATGGCAGGCGCAATGAAAAAAGCGATCGAAGCGGGGCGCGAGGCCTACCTGGCAGGGCGCATGCCGCGCAAGTCTTATGCTGCCAGTCCGAGCTCGCCGACTGGCGGCCTTATCAGGTAACTTAACAGCTAACTTAGTCGCTGACTTAGCTGCTGATCGCAACAGCCTATTCGAAAGTTGCCCATGCTGCGTTCGTGCGCTCTTGCTGTGGCGGTGAGCTGGATTTCGCTCACCGTCGGTGCCACGCCGCTCACCCAACAGGAGATCGTGAGCCTGTGCGGAAACGCCGAGGACGCCGCCCACTGCGGCCGATTGATCGAGGAAGTGCAACTGAAGCGCTTGCCCAATCTCGCCCGCCGCGACGGTGCCCAGCTTCTGGTCTCGCTCTATCCTTCGGGCAGCGCGACGTTCACCGACAGCGACGATCCCGTCAACGGCCGCTCGTACAGTCTCTGGGATTTTCTCAACCCCATCAATGCGGTCGTTCTTTATTCGACCGCGGGAGAGTCGATCAGCTTTATCATCCTCGCGCGAACAACGAACCGCCGCTTCGATCTTCCCGCCGAGCCCCAGCTCTCTCCGGACCGCTTGCACATCGTCACCGCGGACGTCTGTCCGAACCGGTGTATCAACGAGATTGCGGTGTGGCGCGTCGCACCGGAGTCGTTGGTGAAGGAGCTCGTGTGGACAGCGGGTGAGAGCTGGTCGGATGTGGCAGCGACCTGGAAGGATGCGAACACGCTGGCGATCGAGTACACGCCTTCCGGCACCGGCAAAGCCGCCATTGTCGAACGGAAGCTTACCGATCCGACATGGATGCGCGTCACGCCCAACTGATGGTGATCGACGATCCGGCAACAACACCTGGTCATCGCTCAATTCGAAGCTTCGTGTTGCGCCAAGGGCGATTTTCGCCGGCGCAGCGGCGTGCCTACGAGTCGCTGCTTTCGCGTTTTGGCATTGCGTTTGCGACCGTCCCGCTGGATCTCGCTCGCGCCTTCGGCCGGACGAACCCGAAGATCCTGGAAATTGGCTTCGGAATGGGGGAGACGACGGCCGCGATTGCGAGAGCGCGGCCCGGGGACGATTTTCTCGCGATCGAGGTTCATAGTCCCGGCGTCGGAGGTCTTCTCAAACTGATCGAGCAGGAGCAGCTTTCCAACATCCGCATCGTCCAGCACGACGCGGTGGAGGTCGTCGAACACATGCTCGCGCCTGGAAGCCTGGCGGGCGCACATGTTTTCTTCCCCGATCCATGGCCCAAGAAGAGGCACCACAAGCGGCGGCTGCTTCGGGGCGCGTTCGTGCATGCTCTCGCCGAACGGCTGGCGGTGCGCGGCTACCTGCACATTGCCACCGACTGGGAGGAGTACGCGGTCGAGATTTTGGCGACGCTACACGCGGAGCCGCTGCTTGCTAACACGAGTCCGGGGTTCGCGCCACGACCCGAGTATCGCCCGCTCACGAAGTTCGAACGCCGCGGCCTCAAGCTTGGTCACGGCGTGTGGGACCTTCTCTTCGAGCGGCGCTGAACGCCGCGGTCCAACTATCGTCAGCGGCGATTGGGATCGCGCGACAAGGCGACGAGCCTGCTGATCGCGCTCCGCGCAAGGTCGCGCGAGAAATGCTTGCGGATGTTCTCGCGCCCGCCTTCTGACAGCGTCGTCCACAACTCCTGGTCGCGATACGCGCGCACTATCGCGTCGACAAAGCTCTCCGGGTCGTCACCGACAAGCACGTCGACGCCGGGCGTCAGGTGCATGCCTTCGATCGATGGCGTCGTGGCCACCACGGGCAGGCCATAGCTCATCGCATGATTGACCTTGCCCTTGACCCCGGCCCCGTAGCGCAAAGGCGAGACCGAGAGCCGGAAGCCGGTGAGATAGGGCGTCAGATCGGGAACGTGGCCGGCGATTACAAGATCATCTGCGGCGAGCGCCTTGATGGTCGCCGGCGGGTCCATCCCCACGACATACGTTTTGACA
>VBDA01000087.1 GCA_005883655.1 Betaproteobacteria bacterium
CTCTTAGCGAAAGTTACGTCGGTCATTTTGTCGCGAGCGTGCGGACGCGGCAATCGGTGCCGGCCGCTTTCGGGCTAGGATTTGTGGGCGGGTCATGGCGGAGAATCGCCTACACGAGCGCGCGCTCATGCACCCGCTGGTACTCGGTCAGACGCCGGTCGATTGACCGGTCTTTTTCGTGTCCGATCCTCGTTTCTGCCACGCCTGCAGCTCGGCGCGGTAGCGCTCGAGAGCTTGGTCGTACAGATCGAATACACACGGATCGCAGGAGCCCTTACAACAATCGTCCTGGCTCGGCCGGAGTGGAGCGATCGGCGGTGGATCGTCGTTGGCGGGAAGCTCGGACATCGGGGAGCAACGCGATTTCGTCGCATTGAGTCAGGCAAAGCGCTACGGCGAATGCGGTTCTCTCGTCGAAACCGGCGAGAACATCTGCTGCTCGACCGCTATGTTTCGTCGCCGAATCGATTGGGTCCTTCGGTCCCTCGTAAAAATCCGCATTCGATCAAGACCCATAGCCAGCCTATAATCGGCACGAAGTTCATCAAAAACCACCAGGCCGATTTGTCGCGGTCGTGCCAGCGTTTGATCTGAATGGCAATCAAAATCCAGATCAACGGCGGGACGAGCAGCAGGAGAAACAACACCGACGGACGCGGGCTGCCGAAGATCGCCTCGACTATTCCCAGTGCCAGGTAGGCGAGGATCGTTGCAATCCACCAGGGCAAACGTCTCAGTCTTCCCTTGAAGCCGAACAGTAATTGGGTCACCGGCATTTTAACCTCGTGTCGGGGAAGCTTACTTGCGCCAGGGTAGTGCCACAAGCACGGCAACCTGCCGGACAGTGCGCTCGGACTCGGCGTGTGGTGGTGTACAGTGTGAATGAACCCCTGAATCCGCCGCGGGGAGGAGAAATGACCCAGATTCTCGGCGTTTTCTTCTTGGCAATACTTGGAACGAACTCCTCGTGGGCCAACGCAGCTTCCACGCAGGTCTTTGTTGTGCCCCTCAATGGTGCCATCGGTCCCGCCACCGCGGATTTCGCGGGCCGCGCTCTAGCCCGTGCCGAAAAAGAGGGCGCGCAGCTCGTGGTGCTGCGGATCGATACCCCCGGCGGGCTCGACTTGTCGATGCGCCAGATCATCAAGGACATTCTCGCCTCGCCGGTGCCGGTGGCCGCGTTCGTCGCACCGAGCGGTGCCCGCGCCGCCAGCGCCGGAACGTACATCCTGTATGCCAGCCACATCGCAGCGATGGCGCCGGGCACCAATCTCGGTGCGGCGACACCGGTGAATATCGCCGCGCCCTCGCCGGTCACGCCGACCCCGGCGCGCAAACCCGACGACGCGCGCGACAATGACAAAGACGGCAAGCGCGATAGGGCCGCGCCCGAAGGGGCGGGCCAGGACGCGATGACCAAGAAGCAGGTCTCCGACGCCGCCGCTTACATCCGCGCATTCGCGCAAATGCGCGGACGCAATGCCGAATGGGCGGAGCGAGCGGTTCGCGAGGGAGTGAGCCTGTCGGCGGAGGAAGCGCTTGCGCAAAAGGTGATCGATCTCACCGCGCGCGATGTACCGGAGCTGTTGAGCAAGCTCGACGGACGCAAAGTGACGACCGCCGGCGGCGAACGAACGCTCGCGACCGCGGGAGCGACACTGGTCACAGAGGAGCCCGATTGGCGGACGCGATTTCTGGCGATCATTACCGACCCTAGCGTGGCGTTGATCCTGCTGATGATCGGCGTCTACGGTCTGTTCTTCGAGTTCTGGAACCCGGGCTTGGCACTTCCAGGCGTGGTCGGCGCGGTCTGCCTGCTCGTCGGACTGTTCGCGCTGCAAATGCTCCCGGTCAATTACGCCGGCCTGGCGCTCATTCTGCTCGGCCTGTCGTTCATGGTGGCCGAAGTATTTTTCCCCGCTTTTGGCTCGCTCGGCGCGGGTGGAGTCATTGCCTTCACTATAGGCGCGGTGATGCTGATCGATACCGATGTGCCCGGGTTCGGCGTTCCGAGCGGATTGATCGTCACCCTGGTCACCGTCACCGCATTGTTCATTTTCTTTGTCGCGGCGCTTGCGCTCAAGGCGCGGCGGCGCCCAATCGTGAGCGGCCACGAAGCGCTGATCGGCAGCATCGGTGTTGCGCTCGATGACCTGGAACCCGAAGGCTGGGCACGCGTTCATGGCGAGCAATGGCGGGTCCGCAGCTCCGTACCGATCAAGCGCGGACAAAGCGTGCGTGTGACCTCGCGCGGCGATCTGATGTTGTCGGTCGAGCCTGTCGCGGACGCGGGCCAGAAGCTCATTCTTCCAACTACTGCTCACTGAAGGGACCTGATCATGGTCATCGGATTCGGTTTTGGCACCATCGTCGTCATCGTCCTGTTGGTCGTCATGACGTCGTTCCGCGTCCTGCGCGAATACCAGCGTGCGGTGGTCTTCATGCTCGGCCGTTTCTGGAAGGTCAAGGGACCGGGGTTTTTTCTCCTTATTCCCGTCGTGCAGCAGATGGTGCGCATCGACCTGCGCACCGTCGTCATGGATGTCCCGCCGCAAGACGTGATCACGCGCGACAACGTGTCGGTCAAGGTGAACGCGGTCGTCTACTTCCGTATTCTCGATCCGGCCAAGGCGGTGATCCAGGTCGAGAACTACTATCAGGCAACGAGCCAGCTTGCGCAGACGACGCTACGTGCGGTGCTCGGCAAACACGAGCTCGATGAGTTGCTGGCCGCGCGCGAAAAGCTCAACCTCGACATTCAGCAGGTGCTCGACAGCCAGACCTCCGCATGGGGAATCAAGGTCTCAACGGTGGAAATGAAGGACGTAGACCTTAATGAATCGATGATCCGGGCGATCGCGCGCCAGGCCGAAGCCGAACGCGAGCGGCGGGCGAAAATCATTCACGCGGAAGGCGAGCTGCAGGCGTCGGAAAAGCTCCTGCAGGCCGCACAAATGCTGTCCAAGCAACCACAGGCGATGCAGCTCCGCTACATGCAGACGCTAGCCAACATTGCCGGCGACAAGACCTCGACTATTGTTTTTCCGCTGCCGATCGACCTGCTCAGTGCATTGATTCCGGCAGTGCGAGTCGAGGAACCCCGCGGATAAGCTGGCAGCTCACGCCTGCACGAAGGTCGTGACCCGCCGCCTTGCCCGTTCACGCAACGAGCATTCGCGCAGCGTATCGGCGAGCGCCTCGAGTCCCGGCACGCCGTAAATCACCACTGTCGGAAAACCGGCATCCGACGAACGCAGGTACAGCAGACAGTGGCCCACCAGTCTCATGCCGAGCGGTTTTTGCAGATCGAAGTGATCGACGCGAAAGAGCTCCAGGCTGTCCTTGTTCTTCGACAGCAGCCCACGCTCCACTCTGACGCGCTGGGACGTGATTTCGTAGGCGATCGACAGACTTCTGATCCAGTAGACGAGCAGTGCGATGCCGAGCGTCAGTACCACCGCCACCCACTGCCACGCGCTATAGATGATTGCGGGATGTCCCCTGAAAAGGGGCTTCTCCGCCTCGGCGTCGCGCGACGCAGCGAACGCGACCAGGTCGGTGTTGCAAAAGCGGCATTTGATCGCAGCCGCCTTGATCGTTTCGCCGCAAACAGGACAAATCTTGGTTTCGTCGTTCATCGGTGCGCTCCTTGCGGACCCTAGGGTGCGGCTTCATTTTTTCTTTGCGGCCGCTGCGACTACGTTAATGAGTTCGCTGGACTGCCTGTTGTGGACCGATTCCCGGATCAGGATATCCGGCGGGTTCACGGCGCGCCCGTAATAAAGCCGATTCCACGTGTCGGCCGTCGAAGCGACTGTGCCGTCGAGGTTCAAGCCGCCGTAGATGCCCTTGGAACGGCTAAACGAGATGAAGTCCGCGACCAGATTCGACTGAGCGCCGGTGCCGATTGGCCCGGCGGCAACGGAAACGTCGCCGCCAAACTTGAATGAACTTGAGAGCAGGGAGTCGAGTCCTTTTTCGGTCATGACCAGGCTCACTGTCTCGGACACGGAAACACCGGCCTGAAAGCCCACACTCGCGGTCACCAGCACGTAGAACGCCGGACCCGCCCATTTGCCCGTTTTCGCGTTACGCGCCACTACCACCGCGCGGCCGCCCGATCCGCCGATGATGAACCCCGCCTTGGTGATCGTAGGCGCGATCAGAACTGCCTTGGCGCGATTGATATTGTTCCGCAGCCAATGCATGTCCGGGTCGTTCAAGAAGCCGGAAAGGGTTAGCGTGGCGGTGCTGACCAGCTTGCGCTGGTCCGCCTGTGCGAAAGCGGCTGAAGACAGCGATGCAGCGACCAGCATGAGCAGAAGCGCAGCGCGAGTCATGCGCGGCGTCGCACGCGTCATGACGTTTCTCCCGGGTTTAGCCGCGTCCATTCGGTACGAGGGTAGGGAGGCTTGCCGATCCTGTCAATCCGGGAGGCGCGGGACAGGGCGTCTCGTCGGATAAGGTCCTACGTTACTGCGCCGTGCCGGACTACATCGAAAGAGCGGGTGTCCGATTGACCGCACACGGGCAGACAAACGATGATCGGCGCAACCCGCGAGTGTTGCGGACTACAAGGAGATAGCGGGCAATCGGAGGTCGCATGAAATCGATTCTTGACCCATCCTTTCGCTACACATCGAGTCTGCACACCGACGTCAGGAAGACTTTTCAGAGAATCCGACGCGAGCAGCAGCAGCGCAACACTCCCAGGCCGCTCGTCCGTGGCGACGGAGGTGGCGGAAATGTGCTCGCGATACAAAGACGGTCAGTCAGCCCGCGCTGACGATCCATAGTCGAGGTTTCGGTCCTGTCCTTTTGATGAGCGTCAGGACGCTGCATCGGCGCCTTCCACCGTTCTCGTGCCCGATCGCAATGCCGGCTGATGGTGGGCCCAGGGCCGCGCTGTCTCGAAGGCGGCGGCGGCCGCAAACAGGTCGTCTTCGCGATACGCGCGGGCCACCAGCTGCAGGCCAACCGGCAATCCTTCATCCGTGAATCCCGCCGGAATCGACGCCGCCGGCTGGCCGGTCAGGTTGAACGGATAGGTATAGCTCACCCACGTCACCAGATTGCGATCCGCGAATCGGGCGGGAATGTTGATGCCGACATCGACGGCGGCCACGGGCAAGGTCGGCGAAAGCAGCAAGTCGTAGTCATCGAAAAACTTGCGTGTGCTTTCGCGAAAAGCGTGGCGCATCTGGACGGCGCGGCCGTACGCTTCGGCATCCATTGCCAACGCCTGCTCGATCATCGCCGCGACGTCCGGGTCGAGGAGCTCGCGCCGCTCGCGCAAGGTCGGCGCAAGCCTCGCCGCGACACCGGCATAGAATTCGGCGGTCCACATTGCTGCGGGATCGGGACCGAGCGGGGCATCGACTTCTTCGACGACGCAGCCCAGCTCGGAAAACACTCGCGCCGCCGCTTCCGCGATAGCACACACTTCCGATTCGGGTGCCGCGTAGCCAAACGACGGCGACCAGGCGATTCTGAGCGTGCGCGGGTCGCGGTCACATGCGGCAAGATAATCAGGCGCCGCAACGGGTGCGGAATGCGGGTCACGCGCGTCATAGCCCGACAGCACGCCCAGCAGCAGCGCGACATCGCGCACGTCGCGACCGATCGGGCATACATGAGCCAGCGTCGGATTGGCGGCGATAGGAAACACCGGCACGCGACCGAATTGCGCTTTGACGCCGAAGAGGCCCGTCATCGCTGCAGGAATCCGGATCGATCCTCCACCGTCGGTCCCTAGTGCGACCGCAGTCACGCCCGCTGCGACGCTGGCCGCCGCGCCGGCGCTCGAGCCGCCCGCGGTCTTGGACAAATCCCACGGGTTGCGCGTACTGCCGGTCAGGGGAGAGTCTCCAACGGCTTTGCAGCCGAACTCGCTGGTGGTGGTCTTGCCGATGATCATCGCGCCGGCGCGGCGCAGGCGCTCCACGGCAACCGCATCGGCCGGCGCGACGTTGTCCGCCATGCTGCGCGATCCAAAAGTCAAAGCTGCGCCGCCGACCGCGATCAGATCCTTCACCGAGATTGGCACGCCGAACAACGGTCCCGGCGTCTTACCCCCTCGCAGTTGCGCTTCGGCACGCTTTGCATCGGACAGCGCTTGGTCGCCCAGAACTGTCACGAACGAGCGAAGGCTCGGCTCGGTCGCCTCCAGCCTTGCGAGGCTTGATTCGACGGCTTCCACCGGCGACAAGTCGCGCGAGATAAGCGCCCGGGCCAAGTCGCGGGCGGTTCGAAAGAGCTCGGGCATGCGCCCAACATACGCGGCTAAGGGATCGTCATTCCCGCGAAAACGAGCCCGCAGGGCGAAGTTTCGAGGAACGGCCAAGCGGGAATCCAGTGTCTTTGGACGAACGTGGCTGGGTCCCCGCGTTCGCGGGGAAGACGCTGGTTGTGCCAGTCCTCCTCCCCCA
>VBDA01000088.1:0-2077 GCA_005883655.1 Betaproteobacteria bacterium
CGATCGCGCCGTCGATTGCCGTGGTGCGCTTGACCCTGCCCACATTGCTGGCGAGCTCCGGGTCCTGTCCGAGATCGTCGCGCCCAATCGCGTGCATCAGCCGCTTGTAGATGCTGTCGCCGTTGCCGGCGATGACCACGCTGTGCCCGTCGCGCGTCGTGTAGGTGTTGGATGGAACGATATTGGTAAGCCCGGTGCCGATGCGGCCGCGTATCTCTCCGCGCAGATCGTAGTCGGGGATCAGGCTTTCCATCATGTTGAACACCGCTTCGTACAGCGCGACGTCGACCACCTGTCCGTTGCCTCCGTGCACGTCGCGATGATGCAGCGCCATCAGCACGCCGATCACTCCGTGCAGCGCGGCGAGCGCGTCGCCGATGCTGATGTTCATGCGCACGGGAGGCCGCTCCGGAAACCCCGTAACATGACGCATGCCGCCCATCGATTCGCCGACCGCGCCGAAGCCCGGCTGATCTCGATACGGGCCCGTCTGGCCGAATCCCGACAGCCGAAGCAGGATGAGGCCGGGATTGTCGGCGGCAATCACCTCGTAGCCAAGCCCCCATTTTTCCAGCGTCCCGGGACGGAAGTTCTCGATGACGACGTCGGCGTCGCGCGCGAGCCGGCGCGCGATCTCCTGTCCTTCCGCCATCCGCAGATTGGCAGTGACGGACTTCTTGTTGCGCGCCTGCACGTACCACCATAGCGACGTTCCTTGGTGCAGCAGCCGCCATTGCCGCAGAGGATCGCCGCCTGGGTCCTTGCCCGATGCGGGGGGCTCGATCTTGATGACTTCGGCGCCGAACTCGGCAAGCACCTTGCCGGCGAACGGACCGGCAATCAATTGACCGAGCTCGAGGACTTTCAATCCCGCAAGCGGGCGTACGGTTTTGGCGGTTTCCATCGGGTAGTGTTGCGCGAGGACGCGTGCGCATCTGCGCGCGGTCGACGGCCGCGCGCAGCACGAATAATCATACTACCAACAAGCGGCGACGCAGACGTTACGCCGTCCCCTCAGATCGTTCCGCCTGCGCGGCGCGCGCGCAGCGCCGCCTCGAGTTTCGGAAGCTTGGCGGCCATCTCGTCGCCGACATAGATCTGCGGGTCCGAAGGCGGGCTCACTTTCTGCTCCCGCTCGTGCTCGGCAATGCGCTCGCGTGCCTGAGCGAATGCCTTGACGAACGAATCTTCGAAGCGAAGCGCGTGCTGGAACAGCGCATCGGCAAAATAGGTGGCGTTGCTTTCGGTGCCACAGCCGAAGGACGTGCGGTCGGTGGCCGACGCGGTAAGGATCAGCGTGAACTCGTCCTTAAGCGGCTCGATGTAGCCGCCGGAATAGCACGCCGACACGACGATAATGCGCCACTTGATGGCGGCCTCATCAAGTATTGTGCGCAGCGTCTCGGGAGTGAGCTGCTCGAGCTCCAGCGGCGGAAACTCCGCCGCCAGACGGTGATCGCGCCCACCGTGGCTCTCGAGGTAGACCATCACCACGTCGTCGTCGCGATCGATGGTGGCACCGATCTCCTTCAGTGTCGCCCGCAGATTGGTGACCGTGGCCATGGGCTGATGCAACACCGTCCTCGGATTATTGAGCAGCACGATGGATCGGCCCTCGGTGTCGAAGCGCTGGTCGAAGAGATCGCGCGCGAGGTCCATGTCCTTGCGAAACACATCCTCCCCGGCATACGGTGCAAATCCAACGAAGTAAAGATCGGTGACTCGGGGTCGCTCGTCCGCGAGGTCGTCCAACGCCTTGTCGAAGAGCTCCTGCTGCGCGCTCAACACCGCCTCCGATGCCGGGCTCGGGAAGCGCGTGTCGCGCGACGGTTCTTTCGCCGGGGCCTCCCACCAGGCCATGTCCGGCAGCAGCGCTGGCGCGAACCAGAGCGGAGTCGACAGCAGGACAGCGGCGCCGATCGAACGCAGCGCGTAATGCGGGTGCTTGGGTTCCAGGCTCACCGCAGCGGAGCGCCAAAGCCAGAACACACTCCACAGGAGGATCACCTCGTCCGCGCGCAACGCAGCGCCGAGCCAGCCGGCGCTGCCATCGAACACAACGGCGCTCACCATGCGT
>VBDA01000088.1:2279-11348 GCA_005883655.1 Betaproteobacteria bacterium
ACGCCGATGCGAAAACGAAGCTTGCTGACCGGTTGTGCGAAGACGAGCAGCGCGCCGCTCCGGAGATTACGGCCGAGGTCGCGCAACCATTGGCTCATGGCGGGGGAACGCTCAGGCATGCGCGTGCCTCGCGACGAAAGATTTCACCGCCGCGACGTCGGCGGGCAGAGTGACGAATCGCTGCGGCAACGCTTCGAGACCCTCGTATGCCGGGGGCCTTTTGGGCTCGTATCCCAGAGCCTCGCGTATCGTCGTAGAAAACTTGGCCGGCAGCGCGGTCTCGATGCAAATCAGCGGCACGCCGGCCTCGCGGCGCTCGAGCCCGACCTTGACGCCGTCCGCGGTATGCGGATCGACCACCACGTCATAACGCTCGGCGAGCATGCGGATAGTCTTGAGGCGATCGGCATGGGTGCTGCGACCGGAGACGAATCCGGCATCACGCAATCGACGCCCGAATGGTGTGCCCGCAAGGTCGAATCCGCCGCGAGCTTCCACGTCCCGCCACAGAGCTGCGACGGCGACCGCATCGCGGTCGGTGAGATCGAACACGAAGCGCTCGAAGTTCGATGCCTTGGAAATATCCATCGACGGGCTCGATGTCTGCAAGGTTTCGGCTGCCCTACGGACCCGGTAGCGGCCGCTCCTGAAAAACTCGTCGAGCACGTCGTTCTCGTTGGTCGCAACGATCAGGCGGCGGATTGGAAGCCCCATCTGTCTGGCGACGTGACCGGCGAGCACGTTGCCGAAATTGCCCGATGGCACGGCGAAGGAGACTTGCTCATCATCGCGGCTCGTTGCCGCAAAGTAACCCTTGAAGTAATACACCACCTGGGCCGCAATGCGCGCCCAATTGATGGAGTTGACGGCGCCGATGTGAAACTGGCGCTTGAACGCCGCGTCGCCGGCGAGCGACTTGACGATATCCTGGCAGTCGTCGAATACACCATCGATGGCGATGTTGAAAATGTTGGCGTCGGTGAGCGAGTACATCTGCGCTGTCTGAAACGGGCTCATCTTGCCCTTGGGCGACAGCATGAAGACCGACAGGCCGCGCTTGCCCCGCATGGCGAGCTCGGCCGACGATCCGGTATCGCCCGAGGTCGCTCCGAGGATATTCAGCGTCGCGTGCTGTTTCGCAAGTACGTACTCGAACAGATTGGCGAGCAGCTGCAGCGCGATGTCCTTGAATGCGAGCGTAGGACCGTTGGACACGCGAAGCAGAAACAGATTCGGCTCGAGGGCGAGCAACGGCGCGATCTCGTCGCTGCCGAAGGTTGCGGCGGTGTACGTGCGGTCGATGATCGCCTGCAGGTCCGCAGCCGGTATGTCGTCGGCGTAGCGCGAAAGAACCGCGAACGCGAGCTGCCGATAATCGAGTGGACGCAGCGCCGCCAGCTCGGCGGGAGTGAAACGCGCGTAGTTCTCCGGCACCGCGAGCCCGCCGTCGGGCGCGAGACCCTCGAGCAGGATCGTCGAAAAGGGCTGCGGCGGCAGCAGTCCGAATCCCGCGCTGCGCGTGCTGACGTAGCGCATTAGTGTGACTGGGGACGACGGGAATTTTGGGCAGTCAATTAAGCTCTTCCATGCGGATGCGCACCACTTTGCCGTTGACCGTCGGCAGCGACTCGATCTTGGCGATCGCGTCGACAATCTGGCGCTCGATCGACTGATGTGTCAGCAGGATGATATCGGTGCGGTCCTCGCCTTCGGGCGGCTCCTTCTGGATCATGGCGTCGATAGAGATCTCGCGGTCGGCGAGGATGCGGGTGATGTCAGCCAGCACGCCAGGCCGGTCGAGCACCCGCATGCGCAAGTAGTAGCTCGTGCGCACCTCGCCCATCGGCAGAAAAGGAATGTTGGAGAGCTGGTCCGGCTGGAACGCAAGATGCGGAACGCGATGCTCCGGGTCCGCGGTGTGCATGCGGGTAACGTCGACCAGGTCCGCGATGACGGCACTCGCGGTAGGTTCCGCCCCGGCGCCCGGGCCGTAGTAAAGGGTGGCTCCGACGGCGTCGCCCTTGACCAGCACCGCGTTCATCGCCCCTTCGACGTTGGCGATCAGACGCTTCGCCGGCACCAGCGTCGGATGAACCCTGAGCTCGATGCCTTCGCTGTTCGCGCTACCCGCGACCGAAGCGCGCCGGGTGATGCCGAGCAGCTTGATCCGGTATCCCAGCTCCTCGGCGTAGCGGAGGTCCTCGCGCGTGAGCCGCGTGATCCCTTCGGTGTAAACCTTGTCGAGCTGCATCGGCACCCCAAAGGCGATGGCTGACATGATGGTGAGCTTGTGCGCGGCGTCGATGCCTTCGACGTCGAACGTGGGATCTGCCTCCGCGTACCCGCGCGCCTGCGCCTCGGCCAGCACCGTCGCGAACGGCGCGCCGGTCGCGCGCATCTCGGAGAGGATGAAGTTGCTGGTACCGTTGATGATGCCGGCGATCCATTCGATGCGGTTGGCGGTCAGTCCCTCGCGCAGCGCCTTGATGATCGGGATGCCGCCAGCGACAGCGGCCTCGAACGCGACCATCACGCCGGTTTTTTGTGCCGCCGCGAAAATCTCGTTGCCATGTCGGGCAAGGAGCGCCTTATTGGCGGTGACGACATGCTTGCCGTTGGCTATCGCGCGAAGCACATACGATTTCGCCGGCTCGATGCCGCCGATCAGCTCGACGACGATGTCCACATCGGGACGACCGATCACCTCCTCCGGATCGGTGGTAAGGTGGATGCCTTTCGCACCGCGCGTGGCTTGGTGCGCGCGCTCGAGGGTCCGGGTCGCGATCCAGGTGATGCGAATCGGCCTGCCGGCACGGCGCGTGATCTCCTCCTCGTTGCGCTTTAGAACCGTCCAGGTGCCGCAACCGACGGTGCCCATGCCCAGCAATCCCACCTGCAGAGGTTTCATGGGTGTTTGAGCCATCGATCAGACCAATCGGTCGTCGCGAAACATCTGCTTGATGCCCCGAATGGCTTGTCGGGTCCTGCTCTCGTTCTCGATCATCGCAAACCGAACGTGCTGATCGCCGAATTCACCGAAGCCGATGCCGGGCGACACCGACACCTTTGCCTGCGCTATCAGCTTCTTCGTGAACTCGAGCGATCCGAACTCCTTGTAGGCGTCGGGAATCCTGGCCCATACGTACATCGAAGCCTTGGGAATATCCACCAGCCACCCCGCCTCGTGCAATCCCTTGACCAGCACGTCACGGCGTTTTTGATAAGTCATCGCCACTTCGGCGACGCAGTCCTGCGGGCCCTCGAGCGCTGCGATCGCCGCCACCTGGATCGGCGTAAACGTTCCGTAATCGTGGTAACCCTTGATGCGGGCAAGCGCGTTCACCAGGTCCTTGTTGCCGACCATAAAACCGATGCGCCATCCGGCCATGTTGTAGCTTTTGGACATGGTGAAGAATTCGACGGCGACGTCGCGCGCACCGGGAACCTGCATGATCGACGGCGCCTTCCAGCCGTCGAAGCATATGTCGGCATAGGCGAGATCGTGCACCACGTAAATGCCGTGCTCTTTGGCAAGCGCGATGATCTTCTCGAAAAAGGGAAGCTCGACGCATTGCGCGGTCGGGTTGGCCGGAAAATTGATGATGAGCATCTTCGGCTTCGGAAAGCTCATCTTGATGGTGTGCTCGAGCTCGGCGAAGAAGTCGACGTTCGGCGTCAGCGGCACCTGACGGATGTCGGCGCCGGCGATCACCGGTCCGTAGATATGGATCGGATAGCTGGGATTGGGTACCAGCACCGTGTCACCACGGCCGAGAGTGGCCAGCGTGAGATGCGCGATACCCTCCTTGGAGCCGATGGTGACAATCGCTTCGGTTTCCGGATCGAACTCGACACCGTAACGGCGCTGATACCACTGGCAGATCGCTCGGCGCAGGCGCGGTATCCCGCGCGACACCGAGTAGCCGTGGGTGTCGCCCCGCTGCACGGTCTCGACCAGCTTGGCGACGATGTGCGCCGGGGTCGGCCCGTCGGGATTGCCCATGCCGAAGTCGATGATGTCCTCGCCGCGTCGGCGCGCCGCCATCTTGAGCTCGGCGGTGATGTTGAAGACGTATGGCGGCAGGCGCTCAATACGCGGGAACAGGACTGGATCGGGGGAGAACGGGGACATGCGGCGGGTCTTCCTGCGTAAGCGCCCGGAACCGTCCGAGCGACGTAGAAGCGGCTGAAGTTATAATCCTAACGGACTTATGCACTTACCGCAATGCACAAAACATGGCCGAAGAACCTTGCTTTCACCTGAGCTTCGCATGAAGCGCGTATGAAGTTCCACCTCAACACCAGCGCGGGCAATGTTTTCACGGGCTACGGCGACGACTACGTGCGCCTCGGTATCGTCGTCTATCGCGAAAATGTCGTGGTAACTCCGGAACGGATTCTTACCGGCTGGTGCCCCGCCGGATTCGAGGCGCTCACCGACGCGGACTTTGCCGCGGTCGCTGAGTTGCAGCCGGAGATCGTATTGCTCGGCACTGGTGCGAGACAGCGTTTTCCATCGCTGCGCCTCACGCGTGCGCTGACCGAGGCGCGCATCGGTCTGGATGTGATGGACACGCCGGCAGCGTGCCGCACCTTCAATATTCTCGCCGCCGAGGAAAGAAAAGTTGCGGTGGCGATACTTCTGGACCGACACCGACCGGGGGAGACGGCTGCCTGATCGGATCGACTTACCGGCCGGTCGTGCTATTCGCCCATCTGCATCAGCATGCCATGCCGGCGCGCGTAGCCGATCGCCAGCAAATACAGGTTCACGCCGGCGAACATGTACAGCACGTTGATCGCCAGCGCCCACCAGAAAAGGTCGGCGCGAAATTGGTGGTCGAGCAATACGAAGCGCATGCCCTCGAAAACGTAGCTGGTCGGCACCATGTGGGCGATCGTCTGCAGCCAGCCCGGCAGCACGGCGATCGGGTAATAGACGCCGGATACCGGCGCCAGCAGAAAGATCGCCGCCCACGCGAGCTCTTCCGCGCCGAGGCCCCAGCGCAGCACCATGCCCGAGACGGCGAGTCCGATCGCCCAGCCACAGATGATGAGGTTTACAAAAAATGCAATCAGCGGAAAGCCCAGCGAGAAAATCGAAAACCTGAAAAGAAGCCAAGCGAAGAAGCACGCGGCGCCGACGCCGATCAAGGTTCGGATAATGCTCATCACCAGTTGCCCGACGATCATCTCCCACGCGCGTAAGGGACTGACAAACAGGTTGCCGAGGTTGCGCGAATACAGCGACACGCCGAGCTGACCCCGGAACAGAATGTCCCACAGCAGCACCGCGCCTATGAATAGTCCCGGCGCGTCGGCCAGGAAATTGCTGGTCGGGCGCAGGTAGACGGTGACAAACGCCCACATGATCATGGTGACCGTCGGGTAGTACGCCATCGACGCCATGCGCGGCCACGACTTGAGCAGCAGGTACGCATGGCGCTCGATCATCGCCCGGATGCGATTGGTGGAAGCCCCGGCATCCGCAAGCAGCCTATTCACGAAACGATGCCTTGGCCGTGGCCGTTGGCGCTGGCGCCGTGGTCGGGGCTCACCCGGTCGCGCGCGATGTCGAGGAAGACGTCGTCCATGTTCTGTCGCCCATAGCGCTCGAGGAGCGCCAGAGGCGAGCCCTGATCGACGACCAGACCGGCACGCAACATGATCACCTCGTTGCACATTCGCTCGACCTCACCCATGTTGTGCGATGCGAGCAGCATGGTGCAGCCGGAGCGTTTCTGGTATTGCTCGAGCAGCGTGCGCATCCTGTCACCGACGTCCGGGTCGAGCGACGCGGTGGGCTCGTCGAGCAGCAACACTTCGGGGCTATTGAGCAAGGCCTTCGCAAGACTCACCCGGGTCCGCTGGCCCGCCGATAGATCGCCGTAGGGCCGCGGAACCAGATCGCTCAAGTCGAGCTCCGCCGCCAGCTCGTCGATGCGCGCCTGAGGCCGGGCTACGCCGTAGAGCCGCGCATAGACGCGAAGGTTTTCGCCGACGGTGAGGCGCTTGGGCAAGTCGACATAGGGCGAGGTAAAATTAATGCGCGGCAGAACGCGGTACGGATGTCGCAGCATGTTCTCGCCGAGAATGCGAATCGAGCCCGCGGTCGGCGTGAGAACACCGAGCAGCATCGAAAGCGTCGTCGTTTTGCCCGCGCCATTGCCTCCCAGCAAGGCGGTGGTCGTGCCGCGATGAACGTCGAAACTGATGCCACGCACGGCATCCACGTGCTTGAAGGATTTGCGCAGCTCGCGAACTTCGACGACGGCGGAAGTATGGGTGGAGACCGGTGACATGCTTGCGTGCGCTTCGCGCGGCTTGATGACGGCCAAAAGCGCCCGCCGATTGTAGTGCAGTTTGGGCCATGCGCGGGAGCGCGCTCGGCCGCACGCTCATCAAGGAGAGCGCAATGTTCAGGGTTTACGGCACGTCGGTGTCGGGCAACTGCCACAAGGTGCGCATGGCCCTCGAGGCGCTGGCGCTTCCCTACGAGTGGACCGAGATCGACAGCATGCACGGCCAGACACGAACGCCGGAATTTCTGGCAAAGAATCCCAACGGCAAAGTGCCGCTGCTGGAAATCGAGCCCGGCGTCTTCCTGCCCGAATCGAACGCCATTCTTTGTTATCTCGCCGACGACACGCCGCTGCTGCCGCGCGATCGGCTGCAACGTGCGCGGGTGCTTCAATGGCTGTTTTTCGAGCAATACAGCCACGAGCCCTACATCGCGGTGGCCAGATACCTGCGCCGGTTTCATCCGGATCCGGCGTCACAGCGTGCATTGGCGGAAAGCAAAAGCGACGGCGGGTATCGCGCGCTGGCAGTGATGGAGCACCAACTTGCCAACGAACCATTCCTGGCAGCGCGGCGATATTCCATTGCCGACATCGCGCTTTATGGCTACACCCACGTCGCCGGAGAAGGCGGCTTCGACCTCGCCCGTTTTCCCGCGATCACCGCCTGGCTGGCGCGGGTCGAAGCGCAGCCTCGTTACGTACGCATGCCGTCGGAGTAAGTGCAGGAGTCGGCGGCGAGCCGCTTCCCCCATCGAATCCTCAGCATTGCACTGTTTGCCGGCAGTACTGCGTCATTTCGCGGACCACAGTCGTAGCGCCCACCGGCGCGTGCGCACGTCCCCGCCCATATTCCAGCGTCAGCTTGAAGTCGTACTTGCTGAAGAACGCATCGAATTGCTCGGCACCCACGGTTCCCAATGCGGCGAGCTCGTCGTGCTCCGCGTCATAATCGAGAAGGATCGCCGCCAGCGGTTGCGGAGCGGGGCCGCTCAACACGCGAGCGCCCGCGGAGGGATCGTAAACGCTGTGATCGGCGCAGCAATGAATCACGTTGCCGTCGGAAGTCGGAGAGCGCTCCGGCTGGTAGCGGATAAAGCTAACCTCTCGCGTCGGATAGGCGAGCTTGTGGGCGCAGATCGCCGAATAGGCAACGATCGAGCGCTGGCGGCCGACGCCCCCGCTCCATGCGTACGGTGCGCCATCGGCGCGGAGCAGTTTGTCCGCCCCGGCCAGCGGCCGGCCGAGATTGAGCAGGAAACACGGCGTGCCTGCGAACGGATACTGGAAAACGTAATTGGTCCGGGTGGCCAATCCGGCAACCTTGATCGGCTCGCCGAAATGATCGATCAGACGCGAGCGCGAATAGACTCGCGGTGTCGCGGACGTCCACTCGCCGTTCATGGCGCCGACGCCGGATGCACCGGCGATCGCCGCGCATGCGCTCAGGAACTGTCTGCGTTGCATCATCAGGCCACGGGCGTCAAAGCATACTGAGCGCAAACTAAATCATACTAAGCTGCCGCAAGTCCACGCAGATGCGCGATCGCGCTTCGCCCCAGCGCGGGCAGCGCATAGCCGCCTTCGAGCGACGAGACGATGCGCCCTTGCGCATGACGCGCCGCCACGGCAACGATTTCCGAAGTCACCCAGGCGAAGTCCGCGTCGGCGAGCTTCAGGTTGGCCAGCGGATCCTCGCGATGCGCATCGAACCCGGCGGAGACAAACAGGATTTCCGGCCGGTGCGCTTCCAGAGCTGGCAGGCAGCGCTCGGTGATCGCCGCGCGAAACTCGTCGCTTCCGCTGCCCGGCGACAAGGGAACGTTGTGCATGTTCGCGCCAAGGGGCTCGACCCCCGAATATGGATATAGCGGATATTGAAAGGTGCCGACCATGATGACGTCGGCTTTGCCCGCGAAAATATCTTCGGTGCCGTTGCCGTGATGAACGTCGAAATCGATCACCGCCGCCCGCGTCAGTCCGTGTCTGGCGAGCGCATGCGCGACACCAACCGCGATATTGTTGAACAGACAAAATCCCATCGCCCGTTCGCGCGTTGCATGATGACCCGGAGGTCGTACCGCACAGAAAGCGGCGCTGCATTCGCCGCTCATGACCAGGTCGGTGCCCAGCACCACCGCGCCTGCCGCATGTCGCGCCGCCTCCAACGAATCGGGATTGAGCGCGGTGTCCGGATCGAGATAATGAATGCCCGACCGCGGGCTCGCCGCCTCGACCTCGTCGATGTAGCGACCGGCGTGAACGCGCTCGAGCTGCTCCCTCGTTGCCGCCGGCGCATCGTAGTGCGCGACCAGTCCGTCGAGCCCCGTGCTGATCAGGTGATCGTGGATTGCATCGAGACGTTGCGGGCACTCCGGATGGTATGGGCCCATGTCGTGCAGGCGACACGTCGGATGCGTGATGTACGCGATAGGCACGGTAAATAGTGAAATGAGCTTGAAATGACGGCGCGAGCGCCAACGAGGCCCGAATCGAGCGTTGCTCTTGGCTTGCCTGGCGATGCAGCAAGTGTATCCCGACAGCCGGAAAGGTGACTAGGAGGCCTGGCTGCTATAGTGGCATCTTTCTTGCTGCGCTCATTGCCATGACCGTTCGTCCCCTCAAGAGCCTGGCCGTTCCACTATCCGATCGATTGGCGACCGTGCTCGCCGAGCTCGGCCGCATCGTGGTGGGCAAATCGACGCCGTTAAGACTCGCACTTGCCTGCATGCTGGCGCGCGGCCATTTGCTGATCGAGGACATTCCCGGC
>VBDA01000088.1:11358-18588 GCA_005883655.1 Betaproteobacteria bacterium
GGGACTGCACTACGCGCGCGTTCAATTTACGAGCGATCTCTTGCCGGCCGACGTGTTGGGCGTATCGATCTTCGACCCGGAAACCCACGAGTTCCGATTTCATTCCGGACCCATTTTTCATTCGATCGTGCTGGCCGACGAAATCAATCGCGCGCCGCCCAAGACGCAAAGCGCGCTGCTCGAAGCCATGGAAGAACGCCAGGTTTCGATCGATGGCGTGACACGGCCGCTGCCCGAGCCCTTTTTTGTCATCGCAACACAGAATCCAACCGAGCAGATCGGTGCATATCCGCTGCCCGAGTCGCAGCTCGATCGATTCCTGATGTCGATCGAGCTCGGTTATCCGGACGCGGCGGCCGAGCGCGAGCTGCTGATTTCCGGTGACCGCCGCGCACGCATTCCCGAGCTCGAGCCATGCGCCGATGCAGCCACGCTCATGGCGTGGCAACGCGAAGCGGCCGCGGTGCACGTGGCACCTGCCCTGCTCGACTACATTCAGGCCTTACTGACGGCGTCGCGCACTTCGAACGCCGCGTCGGGTGGCACACCGGCGCCCGGAGCGCATCGCGGACTTTCGCCGCGAGCGGGTCTGTTGCTGGTTGCCGCGGCTCGCGCCTGGGCACTGCTCGATGGACGGCCGATGGTGCTGCCGGAAGACGTCCAGGCGGTGTTCGCCGCCGTTGCCGGCCATCGCCTGGCGGGCAGCACGCGCGCCGGCGGACCGCAGGCGCAGGCCTTGTTGCGCGCCGTCGCGCTGCCTTAGTGGCCTGCACTGACACCCCAATAAACTTCTGACCCAAGTCGGAGGATGCGTTGACCACGCTTGGAATCGCGGGCTTGCAGACGCAGGCGAGGTCGTGGAGACAGCGCGTGCGCCAGCTCGTCTGGCGTCTTGCGCCGGGCGACCTCGACCGGATCGTCCTTCGCCACAGCCGCATTTACATACTTCCGACGCCGCGCGGCGCAGCGCTGCTGGCCACACTGGCGACCATGCTGCTGACGGCGATGAACTATGCGCTGTCGCTCGGTTTTGCGCTGACGTTCCTGGTAGGAGGCATGGTCGCAGCCGCGCTCCTGGCGACGTTTCGCAACATGGCCGGGCTTGCGGTAGCGCCTCTCGGCGCCGGCGAAGCCTTTGCTGGCGGGGACCTGGAGTTCAACCTGTCTCTCGCCAGCGGCTCGCGCCAGCGCATCGGCATTACGGTCGCAGGACGGCAGGGATTGCCCAACAGCGTCGATCTTGCCCCCGGTGCGACCCGGCCCATCGCCATTTCGATTCCGGCGCCGAAACGCGGCCATCTGGGGCTGGGGCGGATAAGCCTGTCGTCCGATTTCCCGCTCGGCATATGGCGCGCCTGGGCTTACGTTCATTTTCCGTTGACCGGGACGGTCTTCCCCGCGCCAGAAGCGGGTGCGCCGCCCTTGCCTCCCGGTCATCACGGGTCCTACGTCGGCAGGTCGTCGCGCCTGGCTGACACCGAGTTAGCCGGTCTTCGCGACTACGAGCGCGGTGACGCGCAGAACCGCATTGCTTGGAAGGCCGTGGCGCGAGGAGCGGGCTGGTACTCCAAACAATTCGAGGGAACCGGCGGCGGAGGCGTGCTGGAATTGCATTGGGTCGAATTGCCCGTGGGTATCGACACCGAAACGGGACTGTCTAGGTTCACCGCCTGGATTCTGTCCGCGGAGCGCGCGGCGCTTCCGTTTTCATTGCACATTCCGGGTACGGTATTGCGAACGGGCCAAGGCGCGGGACACCGGCGCGCGGCGCTGACCGCACTGGCGGTGTTTCCGCCGGCAAGCGCTCGATGATCCGCAAGCGGGCATCGCCACCTCTCACACCCGTCCAGGTTGCCTGGCTGGGCGCATTACTGGCATCCGCGCAATGGCCGCTCTGGAGCCACCTCCTGATCTGGAACGCCGTTGCCGGCGCCGCGCTGGTCGTTGCGCGCGTCGCACTGCCGCCAAAGTGGCGCGCGCTGACGGGACATCGACGCTGGCTGTTGCCGCTGTTGGCTCTCGCGGCGGCACTGGGCATTCGCACCGAGCTCGGCTATTTTCTGGCGCGCGATCCCTGCGTCCAGTTTCTCTACCTGCTGGTCGGCATCAAGTTCATCGAGGCGCGCGATGCGCGCGACGGGACGCTCTTGATCTGCCTCGCGCTCTTTCTCTCGCTGACGCAGTTTTTCTATCTCCAGACCATTACCGCGGCGCTATCGGCGGTACCGGTCCTGCTTGCCCTCGGTGGCACGTTGGCCTCGCTTCGAAGCGGGATAGCCGCGGCTGCTTCCGACTGGCGAGCGCAACTTGGAGCGACGACGCGCCTGATCCTGCAAGGCGTTCCTATTGCCGCGCTGTTGTTCCTCATCTTTCCGCGGCTCGCCGGACCGCTCTGGGGCTCGCCGACCGAAGCCGGCGCGCGCTCGGGATTATCAGATAGTATGCGACCCGGCTCGATAAGCGAGCTGTCACTATCCGATGCGGTAGCCTTTCGGGTTGACTTCAACGGCTCCCCGCCGCCTCAGGCGCAACGCTACTGGCGCGGCCCGGTGCTATCCCGCTTCGACGGACACGAATGGCGCGCGGTGTACAAGCTTCTCCCGGGCAGGTTCGTGTCGCGGCAGGTGCGGCCGATCGAATACACGGTGACGCTCGAGCCTCACGGCAAAGCGTGGCTGTTTGCCCTCGAGCACCCGTCAGGGCTGCCACGCTCGCCCACGGGCGATCCGCTCGCGCCGACAAGCAATGACATCGCCTACCTGACCTACGACCAGCAGCTCGTTGCCAAGGCGGCGGTCGCGCAGGCGCTCCGCTATACCCAGCGATCGTCGCTGCGCGACTCGTATCCCGGCACCGATGATAATCCGCGCGAGAGCCTGCAACTGCCGCTCGGCAATCCGCGCACGCTCGCCTTCGCCAAGGAATTGCGGGGGCGAGTCGATTCCGATCGCGCGTACGTTAGAGCCGTGCTCGATTGGTTTCACAACGAGCCCTTTGTCTACACGTTGTCGCCGCCGCTGATCGAACAAGAGCCGGTCGACGGATTCCTGTTCGACTCCCGGCGCGGATTCTGTGAGCACTATGCCGGTGCATTTACCTTGCTCCTTCGCGCCGCGGGAATACCGGCGCGGGTCGTCACCGGCTATCAGGGCGGAGAGATGAATCCCGACGGAGACTACATGATCGTGCGCCAGTCTGACGCGCACGCGTGGGCCGAGGCGCTGCTCGACGGTCAATGGCAGCGCTTCGATCCAACCGCCGCAGTGGCACCGTCGCGAATCGAGCGCGGCTTGGGCGCGGCACTGCCCGCCGGCGAGCTGGTACCGTATTTCGCCCGACTGGAAATGACCTGGATCAAGAGCCTTCGGCTGAGATGGGACGCGGTCAACTACCAGTGGCAGCGCGGCGTCGTCGGCTTCAACCTCGAGCGCCAGCGCGACCTGCTGCGCGATTTCGGATTCGAAGGCGCGCGCCCATGGCAAATTGTGGCCGTGTTTGCCGGCGCCATATTCATCTGGGGTGTTCTCCTGCTCGGCGCCGCGCAACTTCGCCGGTCGGGTGTCGATGCCGAGGTCGCCTTGTGGAATGCCCTCTGCCGGAGGCTTGCACGCTCCGGTCTCGCCCGCGCGCAGGAGGAAGGACCGCTCGCTTACACCCGCCGCGCCGGTAGGCGTTGGCCGCAGTGGGCGGGCGTACTCGCGCGCATCGGCCAGCGTTACGCCGAGTTGCACTATGGTCCGGGCGATCCGAAACGCGAGCAGAAGCTGAAGGAGCTGAAGACCGGGATCGAAGCTTTGCCTCGGTCGCGCGCACTGAACAAAGCTTCGAGTTCCGCAAACGTCGTTACAGCACCGCCGGAGACCGTCGAATGAGGGTCGAATGAATCCCGCGAGTGTCTGTCGCGCGGCACTCGCCGGCGGTGCGGTGCAGGGCGGGTGAATTCGGCGCTACAGCAGCGCCTCACGCGACAGGCCCCGTCGACGCAGCCGCGCGCGCAACTTGTCGAGCGCCTCCGATTGAATCTGACGCACCCGTTCTCGCGTGACGCCGAGCTCGCGCGAAAGTTTTTCCAGCGTGGCGACATCCCTGCCGTTTAGCCCATAGCGCCGCTCGATGACGCATCGCTGGCGCTCGGAGAGCTCGTCGAGCCAGTGTCGCACCCAGCCCTCGATCTCCGGATTATGCAGGATGAGCTCCGGGCTCGGTGCGTCCTGATCGGTCAGCCGATCGCCGAGCGAAAGTCCCGCTTCCGAGTCGAATGGCGCGTCCAGCGACGCAATCGTCTCGTTGTAACCCAGAACCTTGCGCACCTGCTCGACCGGCTTGTCGAGCAGGTGCGCAACGTCGTCGACGGTCGGCTCGCGCCCTTCGCCGAAAACGCCGTGCGTTTCAAGGTGGCGCAGCGCACGCAGCACGATATTGAGCTCCTTGACCACGTGTGCGGGCAGCCGAACCGTTCGCGACTGATTCATGATCGCGCGTTCGATCGATTGCCTTATCCACCACGTCGCATAGGTCGTGAAACGAAATCCGCGCTCGGGGTCGAACTTTTCCAGCGCGTGGATCAGGCCGAGATTGCCTTCTTCGATCAAATCGGCGAGCGTCAGCCCCCGATTGAGGTAGTGCTTGGCGATGCTCACGACCAGCCGCAGATTGTGCTCGATCATTTTCTGCCGCGCGTCGAAATCGCCGTCGCGATTCGCGCGCGCGTATTCGAGCTCCTGCGCCGGCGTGAGCAGCGGGCTTTGCCCGATTTCGTTCAAGTAGATCTGGGTGATGTCGTTGAGAAAGTCGGCGCCGACGCCGGTCTCGGGAACTTCGAGCGGCAACTCCCGCGTCCGCGTGTCCGGCTCGGTCGCAGCCGGCAGGTGCGCGTCATCGGTCGTCGACTGAGCCCTCATATGACGCGGGGGATCGTCGTTACCCGCGGGCTCATCCGGGTGGAAGGAATTTCGCGGGGTCGATGGGCTTGCCGAGGCGACGGATTTCGAAATGAAGCTTGACTTGGTCGGCGTCGGTGTCGCCCATCTCGCCGATCTTCTGTCCCTTGCTGACGTGTTGTCCTTCCTTCACCAGAATCTCCCGGTTGTGCGCATACGCCGAGAGGTAGGTGTTGTTGTGCTTGACGATGACCAGCTTGCCGTAGCCGCGCAGGCCTGCGCCCGCGTAAACGACTCGACCGGCGGCGCTCGCCAGCACCGGTTGACCGGCCTTGCCCGCGATGTCGATGCCTTTGAGATTCGAACCTTCGGAAAATCCCGCGATGACCTTGCCTGACGTGGGCCACGCCCAATCGAGCCTGGCATCGTCGATCTCGGGCACGCGCGCCGATTCGGGTCGCGAAGTCGGCGGCGTCGCTTTTGCGATATTGGCCGAAGCCGGCGCGGTGGCGGGTGCCGAAGGTGGAGCGGTCGGCGCCGAAGGCGGAGCGGTCGGCGCGGCGGTCGGCGATGAAGGCGCGATTGCAGCGGACGGAGGCGCGGCGGACATCGGCGGACGCTCCAACTGTGCGAGCGCCTGATCCGAGTACGGCAATTTCATCGCCCGCGGCTCGCTCTTGAAGGTCGGCGTGTTGCCGTGACCCGGCGTCGTCATCAGCACCCGGGTCTCGTTGCTGGGAGCAATGGACGGCCCGGTGACCAAGGGCGCGGTTACTACACTTCCGGGGCCGCCACCTGCCTGTCCGGGCGGAGACAGCAAAAGCACCTGACCGACGCGTATCACGTTCGGGTTTTCGAGATTGTTCCACACCGCGAGCTCGCGGTAATCGAGGCCGTGCTCGAGCGCGATCTGCGCCAGCGTCTCGCCGCGCTTGACGGTGTACAACTGCGGCGGCCGCACTTCGGGCTCGCGCACTGCCGGCACGGGTGGCGGCGCCGGCGGCGGGTATCCAAATACTGGAGGCGTACGTTCATCCACGGGGGCCGGTGGCCGCGTCATGCAGCCGACGAGGACGAGGGTGGCGGCAACGGCAACAAGCAAAGCGCGGATACGTTCGGACGGCGTCGTTTTGTAAAAAGTCATGCGAGTCCAGGAAGCAGCGGGACGAATCTTACCGCGTCGTAGTCCTGTTCGTAGTTGCCATCGGGCCCCTTGTCGATCACCGTCAGTCGCTGCACGCCGCGCAGGCCTTCACGTTGGCTGGCGAGCGGCAGCACCATGCGACCGCCGACGCGAAGGTGCCTCAGCAGGGCAGTGGGTATCTTGGTCGCCGCCGCGGTGACGATGATGCCGTCGACTTCCAGGTCCTCGCCAAGATCGCTCGAACCGTCGCCATGCTTGATGCGCACGTTTTCGACCTTGAGCGTACGCAGGTTGCGTCGCGCCTTCGCCACCAGCGCCGCGATACGCTCGACCGTGTACACCTCGCTCGCGATGTGCGCCAGCACCGCCGTCTGGTAACCGCAGCCGGTGCCGATTTCAAGCACCTGCGGCAAGTCGCGTCCGGCGCGCAGGAGTTCGGTCATGCGCGCGACCACATAGGGCTGCGAAATGGTCTGTCCCGAGCCGATGGGAAGCGGGCTGTCTTCATAGGCGCGAATGGCCAGCGCCTCCTCGACGAAGATGTGGCGCGGCACCGCTTCCATGGCCGAGATCACGACCTCGTCGCGGATGCCCTGCTCGCGCAGGCGCTCGACCATCCGCGCACGGGTTCGCGCGGAGGTCATGCCGATGCCGGCGAATTTTTCGACGCCGGCAGTCACGCGTTTGCGTCCGTCTTCGCTCGCGCCGAAAGCCACGCCGCGATGCGCGGCATGTCACCGTGATTGGTCAGATCGATCTGCAAGGGCGTAACCGATACGTATCCACGCTCGATGGCGTCGAAGTCGGTTCCTTCGCCCGCATCGGCAGCAGCACCCGCGGCACCGACCCAGTAGCACGTTTCGCCGCGCGGGGTCTGCGTCTTGATCACCGGCTCCGCCTTGTGCCTTTTGCCCAAGCGCGTGACGCGCTCGCCTTTCAACTGCCCATGGGGCACATCGGGAACATTGACGTTTAGCAGCCACGGCCCCGAAGGCTGCCGTCGGTGGCGCTGCAGCATCTCGACGATCACTCTGGACGCGGTTTCGAAATGCTTGCCGGCCTTGTTGGTCAGCGACACCGCAATCGACGGAAGGCCCAGCAGATAGCCCTCCATCGCGGCGGCGACGGTCCCCGAGTAGATCGTGTCGTCACCCATATTCGCACCGTGGTTGATGCCGGAGATCACCATGTCGGGAAGGTCATCGA
>VBDA01000594.1 GCA_005883655.1 Betaproteobacteria bacterium
TTGATGCAACCATTTCGCGTCCTGACGGGTTTGGTGGCGCCGCTCGACCGGGCAAACGTCGATACCGACGCCATCATCCCCAAGCAATTCCTGAAGTCGGTCAATCGCTCCGGCTTCGGACCCAACCTGTTCGACGCGTGGCGTTATCTCGATGCGGGCGAGCCGGGGATGGACATATCACGCCGACGTCCGAACCCGGACTTTGCGCTCAACGAGCCGCGCTACCAGGGCGCGCAGATCCTGCTTGCCCGCCGCAACTTCGGCTGCGGCAGCTCGCGCGAGCACGCGCCCTGGGCGCTCGGCGACTACGGATTCCGCGCCATCATCGCTCCGTCGTTCGCCGACATCTTTTTCAATAATTGCTTCAAGAACGGCCTGCTGCCGATCGTGCTGCCGGAGGCCGATGTCGAGCGCCTGTTTCACGACACCGCAGCGTTCCCGGGATTCAAGCTCACCATCGACCTCGAACGGCAGACTGTCGCGACCACCGACGGCGGCACGGTATTCCGGTTCGACGTCGACGCTTTTCGCAAGCACTGCCTGTTGAACGGACTCGACGACATCGCGCTCACGCTCACCCACGCCGACGAGATTCGCGCGTTCGAGGCGAAGCGCAAAGCCGAGCAACCGTGGCTCTTCTGAGCGGACAGCGGCAGAACAGTCACCGAGACACAGAAGAAACCAAGGCTTCGACTGTTCTCCGTGGCGATCTGCCGCGCGCTTGTCAGGCGCGACGATGAAAATCGCCGTGCTTCCGGGCGATGGCATCGGCACCGAGATCGTTGCCGAAGCGGCCAAGGTGCTCGAGTGCCTGCGACGCGACGGCCTGCCGATCGAAACCGAGACCGCCCCCATCGGCGGGGCGGGCTACGATGCGGCGGGACAGCCGCTTCCCGAGTCGACGCTCGTCATCGCGCAGCGAGCTGACGCCGTCGTGCTGGGAGCCGTTGGCGGACCGAAGTACGAATCCCTGCCGCGGCACTTGCGACCGGAACAGGGCTTGCTGTCCATTCGCAAGGCGCTCGGCTTGTTCGCCAATCTGCGGCCGGCGCTGCTCTACCCGGAGCTTGCCGCTTCCTCTTCGCTCAAGCCCGAAGTGGTGTCGGGGCTGGATATCATGATCGTGCGTGAGCTCACCGGCGACATTTATTTCGGCACGCCGCGTGGCCGCCGCGTCAACCCCGCCGGCGACGCGGAAGGCTTCGACACCATGCTCTACAGCGAGCCGGAGATCCGGCGCATCGCACACTTTGGCTTCGAGGTCGCGCGCAAGCGCAGGCGCAGGCTGTGCTCGGTCGACAAGGCCAACGTGCTCGACACTTCGATTCTCTGGCGCGAGGTGGTCGGCTCGGTCGCGAGGGACTACGCCGACGTCGAGCTATCGCACATGTACGTCGACAACGCGGCCATGCAGCTTGTGCGCAACCCGAAGCAATTCGACGTGATCGTGACCGGCAACATGTTCGGCGACATTCTCTCGGACGAGGCTTCCATGCTGGCGGGGTCGATCGGGATGCTGCCCTCGGCGTCGCTCGACGCCAACAACAAGGGACTCTACGAACATTGCCGGCCAAGACAAAGCGAATCCGCTGGCGACGATCCTGTCGCTGGCGATGATGTTCCGATATACCTTCGGCCGTGCCGACGTCTCCGATCGAATCGAGACTGCGGTGCGCAAGGTTCTTGCACAAGGCAAGCGCACCGGCGACATCGCAGTGCCCGGCGAGCAGGTCAGCGGCACGCGCGAGATGGGCAACGCAGTCGTGGCGGCGCTGTGATAGCTGCAGACGACCAAAGCAGGGCCCACGGCACGATCGAAGATGAGTCACATATGAGGAACGGCAAATGATGCGCGTAGGTTTTGTCGGATGGCGTGGCATGGTCGGATCGGTGCTCATTCAGCGCATGCTCGAGGAAAACGACTTCGAGCACCTTGACCCCGTGTTTTTCTCGACGTCGAGCGCGGGCGGCAGCGGCCCTTCGATCGGCCGGGCCACGGGCGCGCTTGGAAACGCGCACGATCCGAAGGCTTTCGAGGGCCTTGATGCCATCGTGACCTGCCAGGGCGGAGACTGGACCAAGCCGATGTACAGCACGCTTCGCGGCACCGGCTGGGACGGCTATTGGATCGACGCCGCGTCGACCCTGCGGATGGCCGGCGATGCGGTCATTGTCCTCGACCCGGTCAACCGCGGCGTCATCGATAAGGCTCTGGACAGCGGTATCAAGAATTACATCGGCGGCAACTGCACGGTCGCCCTGATGATGATGGCGATCGCCGGATTGCTGGAGAACGACCTCGTCGAATGGATGACGTGCATGACCTACCAGTCGGCATCCGGCGCTGGCGCGCAAAACATGCGCGAGCTGCTGCAGCAAATGGGCGAGGTTCATCTCGCGGCAAAGGACCTGCTCGCGATGAGCGTTTTCCTACCGAGCACTTTGGCGTGCCGCTCGCCGGGAGCCTCATTCCCTGGGTCGCTGAAGATATGGGCGACGGTGTCAGCAAGGAGGAGTGGAAAGGCGGCGCCGAGACCAACAAAATTCTCGGCCGCGAAGACCATCCGATTCCGGTCGAGTCGATTTGTGTGCGGATCGGCGCAATGCGCTGTCACAGCCAGGCGCTGACCATCAAGCTTCGCCGCAAAATGAGGTTACCCGAGATCGAGCGTCTGATCTCGAATGCGCATGAGTGGGTGCGCGTCATACCGAACACGAGCGAGGCTAGCACACGCGAGCTGACGCCCGCGGCGGTGACCGGAAAGCTTGAAATACCGATCGGCCGATTGCGAACATTGTCGATGGGCGAGGACTACCTTGGCGCTTTTACCGTCGGTGATCAACTCCTGTGGGGCGCGGCGGAGCCATTGCGCCGAATGCTGCGCATTCTGCGGGGACGCCATTGATGTAAATTATGACAGCGGCGGGGCGGCCCTTTGCCGCAGCGCGCTTTTTGGCCTCTTTTATGCGGGGGCGCTAACAGGTGCGGCCATAGGGCTAGGCAAAAATACCCCGCCTACAATGCAGGCCGTCGAGCGTCGGGAGAACAGCAAGTCCACAAGCTGTTGTAGCGGCCAGTGATCCACTCGCTACCGGTTGGGCTTCGCATCAATCGCGGCCGATGCCGTCTGGGTACCTCACAATGGCGCTTTTGCGCTAAAAAACAAGCTAATACCGAGGTTTAGCTTGCACCGCTAACTCCATGATGTTAGTTTAGCCCACGCAATCAGCATTTCGAGGTCTGCATGCGAGCAAAACCCTTTATCAGTGGCAGCTTGTTGGCGGGCGTGTTGACGCTTTCCGTTCCTGCGCTTGCGCTCGGGCTAGGGAAGCTCACGGTTAATTCCGGCCTCGGACTAATTCCGGCCTCGGACAACCGCTGTCAGCCCAGATCGAACTCACCGCAGCGCAAAGGGATGAGCTCGACTCGCTCAGAGCAAGAATTGCCGACCCTTCGGTCTATCGCGACAACGGCGCGCAATACGTGGGTGCACTTGCGCGGGCGCGCATCACCGTCGAGCAGGGAGCCAATGCGTCATATTTACGCGTGACGACTGCAGCGCCGGTGAACGAGCCGTTTCTGAATCTGATCATCGAATTGAGCTGGGCCACCGGGCGCGTGGTGCGCGACTACACTTTCCTGCTCGACCCACCGGGCGTCACCGAAATGCAGGCGATCGAGCCCGCCGCGCCAATTCGTCCGGAAGCTGCGCCGACACGCACCACACGCGCGGGCCGTCGCGCCGCCGAGGCGACGGCATCCGCTCCTTCGACATCTACGACAGCTGCAGCGCCCGACACTGCCGGTAGCTATACCGTCAAGAGCGGCGACACCCTGTCCAAGATCGCGACCCAGTACAAGCCTGAAAACGTCAGTCTCGAACAGATGCTGGTCGCCTTGTTCCGCAGCAACGAGTCGGCC
>VBDA01000595.1:0-942 GCA_005883655.1 Betaproteobacteria bacterium
CCCTAGGGCGACGCGACAGGGCCCGAATGCCGTTTTCATTTTCGCATCCTCGCGATGGATGCAAGCTGCGGTCAGGCCGAATAGATGACACCGATCGTAAATAGAATCGTTTGGGCCTGCCCGATCATCTGCGACGCCTGGGCCGAGGTCAGGACCTTGCCGCTCTGTGCCTTGGCTTCGTTAATGAAGTCGGTGATGCTCTGCGTCGCCGAGGCACTATCGCCCGCGACGAGATCGGCTTGCGCTGCGGCGAGTTTGGCCAGAAAGCTCGTCTGGATGCCGCCGGACAGTCCGAGCCCTCTCACGTACGCGACCAGGCTCGCGATCAATTGCGGCGGCGGGAACACCAGCCACGCCGCGGTAGGCGTCGCCGTGAACGAGGCGCTTCCGGCCGCTCCCGACGTGCTGAAGTTGACCAGCCCTACGTCGCCCGCCACCGCCGTGTAGGCCGTCATCCCGATGCCTGGTCCGGTGACGGTGCCCGCGGTGCTGGAGAGGTCGTGCGCTGCATAGACTGCCTGGCCCTGCGCGTCGTTCCCGCTCTGGAAGCCCGCGAGCTCGCTGAATACGCCATTGTTGTTGACGTAGAGAAACGCACCGAACGATCGCGTCACGACGGGCGAGAACGGCACCCCGCCGACCGTCACGCTGACGACGCCGGTGACCGGCCCCATCTGCTTTTCGAAAGTCGGGCTGGACGCGTGGAACGTTCCGGAAAAGTCATCGTAAGCGATCATCAGCTTGTAGCCCTGACCTGCGAGGTTCGATCCGGCGGTACCGAATGCTCCGCTGGTGTCGCTGCCGGTCGTGATATGGCCTTTCGATACGAGGATGATCGCGGCGCCCGCGTAAGTGGCGCAGAAACTGCCGAGCGCGGCCATCGCCAGCCAGGCAATGGCGCGCACCAGTCCGGATCGCATGCGGATGTCCATGAGCGTGTCC
>VBDA01000595.1:1029-3063 GCA_005883655.1 Betaproteobacteria bacterium
TCGGGCTGACTGTGACGTTCGAGAACGTGCCGGTCATGTAGCGCAAGTCCATCGGCTTGACGCTGCTGCTGGCCTGGCCGACGCTTACGTTGTCGAGCGTGACGTTGAGCACCGATGACTCCGGCAGCCCGTCGATGAAGCTGAGGTTGGTCGCGCCGGTCGCCGTCACATTGCGCAATGTCACGTTGCTCACGTGCGGCGTGGTCGCGGTGATCGGCATGCCTGGGTCGGCACCGCAGGTCGGAGGACTGCTCGCCGGATAGTACGAGTTGATGACGATCGGTTGCGTGACGTTGGTCATCGTCAGGTTCTGAGCAGTGATGTCCTTGATCACGCTGCCGCGATCGCGTCCGGTCTTGATGCGAAACCCGTTCGAGGTGTTGCTCAGTGCGACATTCGAGATGTCGATGTCGTGCACCCCGTTGATCGCCTCGCTGCCGATCGACATGCCGTGGCCATGCCTGAAGGTGCAGTCGGTGACGAGGAAATCTTCACAGGAAAGGTGATCGTCGGTGCGGGCGCCACCGGCTTTGATGGCGATGCAGTCGTCGCCGGTATTGAAGGTGCAGAATTCAATCGCGACGTCGGTGCAGGATTCGGGATCGCAGCCATCGTTGTTCGTCCCCAAGCTGTTTGCCGTCACGTTTCTGATCGTGACGTTCCTGCAGAACAATGGATGCATTTGCCAGAACGGCGAGCGAGTGATGGTCACCCCTTCGATCAGGACGTTCTCGCATCCATATGGCCCGATCAGGGGCGGCCGCAGATAGTGCTGGGTGCCGTTCGGCTCAATCCCGTACACGCGTTGCGAGACCGGGACGTGCCCGGGGACGGCCCCCTGCTGCTTGAGTCGCGTGCTGTCGGCAATCTGGTTCGGGAAGATATTGGGGCCGCCGAAGGGGGCCGATCCCTTCCACCACCACCAGGCCGAGGGATTCCCCTGCGCGTTCGGGAAGGTGCCCGCTTGACCGTCCAGCGTGCCCCGGCCGGTAATGCCGATATTCGTCTGCCGGAACGCGTAGACGAGCGGTGAATAGTTGAACAGGTCATTGCCCTCCCAGCGCGTTAGTACGTTCGGGTATTTGCGCGGGTCCGTGCTGAACAGCAATATCGAGTCAAGGTTGGGCAAGTACAGGTTGACGTTGCTCAAGAGTGTGATCGCGCCGGTAAAGAACTTGCCGCTCGGCACAACGACCCGCCCCCCGCCGGCAGCGTTACAGGCATGGATCGCGCCATTGATTGCCGCCGTGCTGTCAGTCACGCCATCGCCGATGGCGCCGAAACTGGTTATGTCGAAGTCTTGCTGCGGGAACACCGGGGCTTGGATGCGACTCCTGATCAGCGGGGCGGTTACTTGCCAAGCGAGTGTTTCCTCTGAACTCGGAGCGGCATGTGCCAGCGGCGAGCGTGCTATAAAAGTTGCCGCGCCGGCACCCAAAGACGTTTGTAGGAATGCCCTGCGCGAGCGTGTGAATTTCGAGCCTAGCTTCATTTTGTCCTCCAGATGGGTTTTGGATACCACGCTGTCGCCTGCTGCGCAGCTGTAATCCTAATGCAACCTAGGTTGCGGACGACAGCCGGTCTAGGAAAAAATTGCGCGCCCCGCAACCGCGAACATCTCGCTACGGTAAGACCGTAATGATATTGCTCGACGCTTCCCGCGTCTTGTTCGGCGGCACAAAGTAGCGGAATTCGTACTGACCCGGCGCCGATGGCATCGTGAAGCTGACGGTGCCGGTAGTGTCGGGGGGTAGTGAACTTTGGCAACAACAGCGCCGTATCCGGATCGCCAACGCGGTAGAGCCCGATGAAGTCTCGCGCCGAGTGTCCGCTTGGCGAACTCAAAAGGTCGACGATCGGTGTGGTCGGCTATGGGCAGATTGGTCGCTATGTTTGCGAGCTGGCGCTTGCCTTGGGTATGCGAGTGGTGGTCACCACTCCTGGTGCAGACGTTGCAAATCCGCCGCTGATCCAGCTTGGTCTGGAAGACCTTCTTGCCGCCTCCGACTATGTAATCTGCCTTGCCGCTGCCAA
>VBDA01000610.1 GCA_005883655.1 Betaproteobacteria bacterium
CGCCAAACTCAACGACAAGGTCGAGGACATCGATTTCAATCCGGATGATTTCGTCGCGAGGGTGAATAGCGACTTGATCGGGAAGTACGTGAATATCGCGAGCCGCGTGGCGCCGTTTCTGACGAAGCATTTTGATGGACAGTTGACGCCCCCCGCGACATCGACCAACGACGCTGGGATCGCGATTACGGTCGAGATCGAAGAAGAGGTGGCAGCCGCGTACGAAAGTCGAGAGTTCGGGAAAGCACTTCGGCTGATCATGTCCTTCGCGGACCGCGGTAACGAGTATTTCGATGCGAAAAAGCCTTGGACGCTGGCAACGACCCCCGGACCGCGGGATGAACTTCACCGGGCTTGCAGCGAGTATCTGACCGTGATTCTCGCCCCGATCCTACCGAAGCTCGCCTCACGGGTCGCCCGCGAGCTGTTCTGTCTCGATCGCGAATTCGTCTGGGCCGATGCGATCGAGCCGCCGACCCGGATCGCACCCTTCGCCCACCTCATGACGCGCATCGATCCAAAGCATATCGACGCGCTGCTCGAAGGCCCAAACGCGGCTGTGCATCCTGCACCTCAACCCTCTCCCGCCGCAAAAGCCAGCACGTCTCCCGCGGTTGACGCGGCGCAAATCACAATAGACGACTTCACCAAGATCGACCTTCGGGTGGCGAAAATCGTCAACGCCGAACACGTCGACGGGGCCGACAAGCTGCTGCGGCTAACGCTCGATGTCGGCGACGGGCGCCACCGTACGGTCTTCGCCGGCATCAAGTCGGCGTACAAGCCGGAGGATCTCATCGGACGTCTTACGCCGATGGTCGCGAATCTGGCGCCACGCAAGATGAAGTTCGGACTCTCCGAGGGAATGGTGCTTGCCGCTTCCGGAGACGGCCCCGGTATCTTCCTGCTCGCTCCCGACACGGGCGCGGTGCCCGGCATGCGCGTCAAATGACCGGCGCGCCCAGGCGGTCAGCGCGCACTTGAAGATCCGGGCGTTATCCACCTTCTGATGCTCGATAGGTAACAGTGTTCAGCGCGCTTCATCTCATCGTCGCAGCCATCGCCGCCTGGCTGACGATAGGAGCGCTGGCGCTCGTCAGCGTGCGCGACAGCGCTCGCGTCATCCGGTTGCTGTTTATCATCGGAACCGGCGTCGGTTTGCTGCTCGCCGTCGTCGCGTTCATGGCGATCGGCCAGATCGCCCAGAGCATCGTGTTGCCGCTGGGCCTGCCCGACCTGCCGTTCCATTTGCGGCTCGATTCCCTGTCGGCGTTTTTCCTGCTGCTGCTCGGGGTGACCGCCGCCGGCATTTCCATCTTTTCTGCCGGCTACTTTCGCGACAGCGAAGGCAGCGCACCGGGATTGTTGTGTCTCCAATATCACACCTTCCTCGCCGCCATGGCGTTGGTGCTCATCGCCGACGACGCCTACGTCTTTATGGTTGCGTGGGAGAGCATGGCGCTCGCGTCTTACTTTCTGGTGACCACCGATCACCGCATTGCCGAAGTCCGGCGCGCGGGGTTCCTCTATCTGTTGATTGCGCATATCGGAGCCATTGCCATCCTGCTCTGCTTCGGAGTGCTCCAGGGCGGTAGCGGCGATTACAGCTTTGGCTCGATGCGCTCGGTCATTCTTCCCGGCGCATGGGGATCGATCGCCTTTCTGCTCGCGCTCTTCGGCTTCGGCGCCAAGGCCGGCTTGCTGCCGCTGCACATCTGGCTGCCGGAGGCGCACCCGGCGGCGCCCTCGCCGGTCTCGGCATTGATGAGCGGCGTGATGCTCAAGACCGCCATCTACGGGCTGCTGCGCGTGACCTTCGATCTTCTCAACGGACAGCTGTGGTGGTGGGGCGTCGTCGCGCTCGTGCTCGGTCTTGTCAGCGCGCTTTTCGGCGTCATTTTTGCGACCGTGCAAACCGACATGAAGCGACTTCTCGCCTATTCGTCGATCGAGAACATCGGCATTATCGTCGCCGGCATCGGACTCACCATTTTGTTCAAGTCCTACGATAAGACGCTGCTTGCCGCGCTGACGCTCACTGCGACGCTTTACCACGCCCTCAATCACGCCGTCTTCAAGAGTCTGTTGTTCCTCGCCACAGGCTCGGTGCTGCACGCGACCAAGGAGCGCAGC
>VBDA01000608.1:0-1786 GCA_005883655.1 Betaproteobacteria bacterium
GACGCGCACGTCGGCATCGATCCGAAAATACAGATTGGCAGCATCGGATTGGTAGAACACCGCCACGATGTTGGCGTCGATCGGGGCCGACCCTCTGGCGTTGCCCGCAACCGGCGAAATGCCGCTCCAGTCGCCGACGTTTCCATCCAGCGTGACGGTCGCCGCCCAGACAAGGCCCGACACCAGAACCAACAGCAAGCACGCCAGCAATGACCCTTGATTCGGGTGCCGTCGGTGCCACCATGCTGCGGTTGCGAACAGCAGGAATCCGAGCGGTAACACGAGCCAGGGTGATAACGGCACGGGCACTTGCAATATCGGCGGCACAGCGGGATCGAGACTGATCAGGAACGACGCCGTCGCGTCCTGGCCGCCTGTGGCATTGGTGCTCGCGACCGACACCTTCATCGTCCCGTGCGTGGGCAGGAACGACAAGGGAACGAAGCTTTCTATGGCTGCGGTCCCCAAGCTGCCGTTTCCAAGACCCGCCGGCCACCCCGCAGTAGTCTGGACGCTGGATGGCCCTAACGTCGTGCCGATGCATGTCTGGCGTTCGATGCGGGACACTGTGGCACCCGACGTCGACGTCGTCACCACTGTCGTCCACAGCTGCTCGATCCCGCTCGCGGGACCTCTCGCCGTGGCTACCAAACAGCCAGTCGAAACAGAGTTGTCGGTGTCCAGCAAGAGCTGGAATCGGTGTTCACCCGCTTGCGCGGTGCACGACAACGATGCGAATAGAAACAACAGCCACGACCGAATCACACCGAGCCATAGCGCAAGCGGGATCCCCAGAGGCGCGATGCGCTCTGCGTAGCGATCCTGGCTCATGAAGCTCCCCCTTGGACACTCGGTACTGCGTCGTTCTGTCGTCGCGCCTGTTCGGCGTGCGCCGCTTTGTGTGCCACGGCGTTTGTTCGGTCGCGCAGAGTTTTCTTATAACTCAGGAATGAACTGGATACAATCCCCTAAAAGAGTAGCTACGCTCACATCGAACGACTTGATCGCTGATCCGGTCGCGCTGAATCGAAACGGCTCGCGCGACTCCACGAGCGACGAATGCGCTACCGCTGGCCATCGCGGCAGACCTTCCGACGTGTCAGCTCCTTATGGATCACGGCTTTTCCGCGAGCCGGCGCGTGAACGCACGGCTTCCGCACATTTGGAGAGACCTCCTCATCAGCAACCGCGGCAGTCTGACGGTGATCGAGGACCGAGCGGCCCCACCCCGACGGCATCGAATCATTTGCAGCGTGCGTGTCTGTCAGAGACGCGTTCATCGCGGAGTTTCTCGTCGCCCCGCACCCGTACCTTTCCGCGATCATCTATGAGCGAGTGCTCCGCGGAGACTCGCCCATTCTTTCTCTTTCGGCGGTTCGCAACGGAAATTCAAGGATTGAGTCATGCCGGCGTCGAACCGCTTTACAGCGCCGCCACCCGATTCGCGCGTGCCGATTTTAACGTACAGACAAATAACGGATTTCGCTGACCGGCACGTTTCGTGCTGCGCGACCAGTTCAAGGGTGGCGAAGCCCGCGGCGCACAGAGGAGGCTCAAGTGAACGGATTGGTGCGATTGCTATTGGCGGTGGTGGCGATGTCGGCGTATCCGCTTGCGCATGCTGCGGCGATCACCTTTTCGGCTTCGGGCGCGAACCCGGCAGGCATTCAGGCTACGGTCGACGCCTTCAGGACGTCGCTCGGCACGCTGAACTCCAATGTGCCCGGCAGCTTCGGGACAGGCCGCCGAGAGATCAACTGGGACGGCGTGCCGGATGCGCTTTCCG
>VBDA01000608.1:1808-2289 GCA_005883655.1 Betaproteobacteria bacterium
CGTGAATTCACCGCGCGTTGTGATTTTCGGCACCCCGGGGACGGGTTTCCAGGTCAGCGCGACTGCGGCATCAGGAACGCCCGTCGAGTTCGGCAACATCAATCCGACCTATCCCGACCTGTTTCAGACCTTCAGCCCACAGCGGCTGTTCACCGCGCTGGGGAGCGACATCGTCGACGTGAACTTTTTCGTGCCGGGGTCCGCCACGCCCGCGTTCACCACCGCGTTCGGCGCCGTCTTCACCGATGTGGACCTCGCGAGTGTCACCAGCCTTCAATTTTTCGGCTTAAGCAATCAATCGTTGGGTACATTCTTCGCACCTGTCGGCCCTGTCGCCAATGCGTCATTGTCGTTCCTCGGGGTGCAGTTCAACGCGGGCGAGACTATCGGTCGCGTGCGGATCACGTCGGGAAACAGTGCGCTGGGACCCAACGAAACGGGCGAGGGCGGCGTCGATCTGGTGGTCATGGATGATTTCATC
>VBDA01000608.1:2294-3249 GCA_005883655.1 Betaproteobacteria bacterium
TTGGCACTCGCGTTTGTCGCCATGACGGGACTCCACCGGATGCAGCTCCTCCGATCGAGAATCCGGCGTAAAGGGCACGGATCCGTCCTATCGCGATAAGTCACCGCAACCACGCAATCGTTCACGAACCGCGATTGCGCTGCATTGCGGCGTGAATCCGGACTTTATTCGGCGGCAGGCGCCGGCAGCGTGTGATGACGCCGCACCGGCGACCATAGGACCGCGGCGCCGGAGAGGACGAGCCCCAGAATACCCACGGTCAGCAGCGTTCCACGCAACCCGATCGCGGTTGCGAGCGCGCCCCCGACAAGCGATCCCAGCGGCGCCGACGTGACCGTGAGAAAGCGCATCGTAGCTGTCATCCGCCCGAGCAGCCGGTCCGGGGTGATGGCTTGTCGCAACGCCAGATAGTTGATCCCGTACAGCACCGCGCCGAAGTCGAAGACGAGCATGGCGCCGCCGAGCGCGAGCGTGGCCACCCAACCCGGCCCTCCGATCAGCCCGAAGGCCTGCCACCCAAATGCGGTCAGAATCAGACCATGGACGATCACCGGACCGATACCGAATCGCGCTGACAAGCGCTGCGCCGACATCGAAGCCAGCACGCAACCCAGGCCGCCAAACGCGTAGGCAACGCCGATCGCGCCGGCCGACAACCCGATCTCGCGCGTCGCGAACAGGATCAGCACGGCGATCTGCATGTGATGCAGAAACTGCCACGTACCGGCAAGCCAGGCGAGACCCCACAGCGTTCGATTCTGCCAAACGAGCTTGAGGCCTTCACCAATCTCGATCCATATGCCCGCTCCGGCCGATGGATTGGGCACGTCGTTGCGAGCGACGATCCGGCGGAGCATGAGCGCCGACACAAGAAACGTGATTGCATCCAGCGCGATCGCGAACGGCGCCGTCAACGCGTGGATGAGACCCCCGGCGAGACCGGGACCGATCAGCG
>VBDA01000609.1:0-1722 GCA_005883655.1 Betaproteobacteria bacterium
CGGTTGTGCCGGAGAAGTCACCGGCTTGCACTGGGTATACGTAGGATGGCAGTTGCGCGTTGTGTGAAAAAGCCGCATAGGAGGTGCGGACTATTCACGAGCACCTCAGCCGCTTCTATTTCTCGATAAGCAAGATCGTCCAATATCCAGTCGCGTATCGGAGCCGCTGATCAGCGCACCGGCTGGAATGCATGATCGAAGACATGGTCGGCCACGCGGCGGCCTTGGGTGATACCTTCGCGCTTGTCGAAGGCCCAGTGAATGCCGAGATAGATCCGGCCCTGGCCATTCTCTTCCTCGGCCTCAGACAGCGACCGGAACTGCCGCGGCATCAGCGGTCGCAGGTTTCCCTCGCGGTCGAGCGTCACGCCGTTGAATTCGTCGGAGACAAATGTGAAGGCAATGTCGTCGCGGAGGTAGAAGCGGCGCAGAACCTGGAATAACGCGCCACCGAACCCCGCGTGACCCGAAGGATAAGCGGGGAACGGCGGCGTGAAGTTTGGCCCGGTCAGATTGCTGGCCGGAGCGCCCAGCGGCATGAAGCTCGGATCAGCGACCGTCGCCGTATTGCCATCCCCTGGCAGCGACAGCGCCGGGTTCGCATCGGACTCACGGATGCCCGCAATCGGCCGCCAGTACTGGTAGAAATACTTCGATTCCCAGATCGCGATTCCCGCGTCGGCCATTGCCGTGTTGACCAGCGCCAGCAGGCGGGTGAGTTCGTAGACGTCCGAGCCCTGCTGGTCGGCGATCTGCATCGCGATCTGGTTGTAGAGGCGCGGCGGCGCGCATAGGCTAGGCGTGCCGTCGTAGGCCCAGAAAGTGCCGATCTCGGTCTGCTCGACGGTACGGCCGGTAGAGGTGACGATGCCGTCGCCGCCGAGCGCTTTCGCCTCGGCAAACGCGTGTGCATACTCGGCCGAGGCAAGCGCGGGAGGCCGCGGCGCGCGAAACTGTGCGCTGCTCTTCATCACGAAGGGCGTAACTTCGCCCCAGTAGGCCCCGAGCGCGATCGGAACCCGGCTCACCGGATCCTGGCGCCACTTGCCGGGCTCGGAGCTGGTGATGAATTCGATGCCGACGCGAGGTTCTGCGCGTCCCGACCCGTCGTCCGTCCGCAGGCTAAGGATCGCGGCGGCTGCGCGCTGTCCCAGCTCGATGCCGAGCTCCTTCGGCCGCCGGCCGTCGATGGCGTCCAGATCCTGCGCGAGCTGCTCGTCGAAGGCTTCTTTCTGCGACGGAAACAGGGCGCTCAAGGTGTCATGCGCCGCTTCCGCGATCGCGGCTTCCATCGACGTGTCGCGCGCCACGGCGCGAAGCCCGGTATAGCTTCGATACCGGCCCGAGATCGCGTTGACCGCTTCAAAGATGGCAATGTGCATGATCGCCATCGCGCGGCTTGCTCGGGCAGGTCCCAACTGCTCTCCGAAGACACGCGCTTCTCCATTCGCAACCGGCGTGTGGTCGAGGCCGCTAGCGTCAATCGCGACTTCGTTCCAGTGCTTGGTCATTCCCAACGGGGTCTTATCGTGCCTCGACGGCCGCTTGGCCGCGCGCTCCGCGTAGGGATTCTCGCGATAGAAGGGTCCCAGCGCGTCTTGCACGTTACGAAAGCCCTGCGCCTGCGGCCCGAGCGCGTCGGACGCGCCATGCTGTGCCAAAGCACTACAGGCAATCAAACCAAAGGCGAAAGCTGCGATAGTCAGTGTAGTGCGTCGGATC
>VBDA01000609.1:1732-2104 GCA_005883655.1 Betaproteobacteria bacterium
AATCCGCAACAGTTTGTTACCGCCGTTACTACGCTATTGCGTGGTTGCATCGCACGCGCTGTCTGCGAGAACTGCGGATCACACGCCGCTATTAGTGCTCGGATCGCCGCAGTGGCTATTATGACATGGTGAACAACGTCATTCGTTGCACAGCTTAAGAGGCCGCCGAAACTCTAAGGGCCTAACAGGCTGTTGAAAAACGATACGCTGCAATGAAAACAGGCGTTTCTCCGGGTCGTCTGACCACTCCGACGAAAAAGAATCGTTTGTAGGCCGTTCTGCGGGTCGATGTTTCGTGGAGTTGATGTGCAATCTCGATTTCCGACAGCCTGCCAACACTCAGCCGCGTCCGCGTCGGCGGTGGATGCGGGC
>VBDA01000089.1:0-3741 GCA_005883655.1 Betaproteobacteria bacterium
GCAGCTCGACGGGGGCTATCGCGCCTACCGCAGGCATGTCGTCGGCCAGCTGGAGACGCTTCCCCCGCGCTTTCGGTTCGTGGTCTTGTGCGGCCTCACCGGCTCGGGTAAGAGCCGGCTGCTCGCTGCGCTGGCGGCGGCAGGCGCACAAACGCTCGACCTCGAAGGGATGGCGCGTCACCGTGGCTCCTTGCTGGGTGGATTTCCCGGTGTCGCGCAGCCCTCGCAAAAAGCCTTCGAGACCGCTATCGCGGCGTCGCTTCGTGCGCTCGACCCGGCGCGTGCCGTCTTTGTCGAGTCGGAGAGCAAACGTATCGGCAAGCTGCAGCTGCCGGAGACGCTTCTCGGCGGCATGCGTCGCGGACGCAGCGTCACGCTGGTCACGGCGCTCCCGCAGCGGGTAGCACTGATCAAGGAGGAGTACTGCCTTCGCACGGACGACCCGGCCACGCTGATGCAACGACTGGAGCCGCTGGCGCCGCTGGTGGGCAAGGCGGTCCTGAAGCGCTGGGAGGTGTTCGCCGCGGAAAAGAACTGGGATGCGCTGGTCGGCGAACTGCTCAGCCTTCATTACGATCCGCTTTACACCCGCTCGCTGCAGAGGAACTTTTCCGCCGGCAGCGATTCCGGAGGCGAGGCGATCGACGTCACGGACACATCCGCTGCTGCAATCGCAATGTTGGCGGCGGACGTGCTCGCCATGAACGATGCCCAAGCGCCGCTACTGGTGGATAGCCCTTGAACGACAGCGACGGCAGGCGCGAGTTTGCTTTTCGGATCGTCAACGTGTTTGCCGAAGAAAGGCTCGCCGGTAATCCGCTCGCAGTGTTCGAGAATGCGCGAGGGCTTTCCGACGCGGACATGCAAGCCCTCGCGCTGCAGTTCAATTTGTCGGAAACGACGTTCATCCTGCCTTCGGAAGTCGCCGACGCACGGGTGCGGATTTTCACGCCGACCTTCGAGATGCCCTTTGCAGGGCATCCGACGCTGGGAAGCGCGCACGTGGTGCGCGCACTTGCCGGCGCGGGAGATGCGCTGGCGCTGGAGATGCTCGCCGGCACGATTCCCGTGATTGCGCAGGGCGATGTCTGGACGCTGGAGGCGAAGCCGCCGGCGACGCGAAAGGTCGATGCATCACCCGAGCAACTCGCGGCGATGCTCGGCCTGACGGAGTCGGACCTGGGTGCACCGCCGTTGTGGGTCGACACCGGGAGCGAGCAACTGGTGATCCCGCTCGCCAGCGCAAACGCGGTTCGCCGATGCACGCCGGACCCGGTTTTGCTGGCGCGCGACGGCAGCGTACAACTCGGCGCGGGTGTTACGCGCGCGATGGCCTACGTGTGGGCGGTGGATGAACCGCGGTCGATACTGGCGCGGTTTTTCTTCCCCAAGCACGGCGCGATCGTCGAGGACCCGGGAACAGGCTCGGCGTGCGCGAACCTGGGTGGCTGGCTGGTCGCAACGGGTGCCTCGCTTCCGCAGCAATGGACCGTGGCCCAAGGCGAAGCGGTGGGCCGGCGCTGCAAGCTCGGACTCGCCGTGGACTCCGGGGGGCGAATTTTTGTTTCGGGGCACGTGATCGAGCTGGGGCGAGGCACCGTCAGCTTATAGTCAGCCGCAGCGGTTGAATTAAGCGCGCCAGCAACACGCTGTTACAACCGGTTCCACCAGCGCAGTCAACACGCCGCTACACTGGCACGTTGTCGCATTGCTTTCTGCGGTCCCGGTCCGCTTCTCCATGAGGCTCCTGACGCTTCCCATGCGCGACGCGTTCGCCTTTGCCTTTATCGCCGTGGCGATGTCGCTGTCACCGGCGTCGATCCCGATGGCGAGCGCTTCCACCACCGACCTGCTCACTTACGACGACGCGCGGCATTTGCTGAACCGCGCGGGATTCGGCGCGACAGATAAAGAGATCCAGCGCACGGTTGGCATGACGCGCGAGCAGGCGGCGCGAAATCTGCTGGACAACGTACGCACGAGTCCGGTCACTCCGCCGCCGGCGTGGACTGCCGAAGCCGGAGCGCTGCGCTACCCACGCCGCGGAGAGGAGGCGACCGACGTCGAAAAGAAAATGTTCCAGCAGGAACAGATACGCAAAGGCCTCGAGCTGCGCGGCTGGTGGGTTGGTGAAATGTTGTCGACGTCGTCTCCACTGACCGAGCGGATGACGCTTTTCTGGCACAACCATTTCGTCTCCAGCCAGCAAAAGGTCAAGCTCGCGGAGCTGATGTACCGGCAGAACGCCACGCTGCGCGCCAATGCGCTCGGCAGTTTCGGGGACCTGCTGCACGCCATCGCGCGCGACCCGGCGATGGTTATCTATCTTGACAATGCGCAAAACCGCAAGGGCTCGCCGAACGAGAATTTCGCGCGCGAAGTGATGGAGCTTTTTACCCTTGGCGAAGGACACTACACAGAGCAGGACATCAAGGAGGCCGCACGCGCCTTCACCGGCTGGAGCCTCGATCGCCAGACCGGGCAGTTCGTTTTTCGCCGCTTCGTCCATGACGACGGCGAGAAGACGGTGCTCGGCCGAACGGGCAAGCTCGATGGCGATCAGGTGCTCGACATCCTGCTGGCCGAGCCCGCGACCGCCGAGTTCATCACCCGCAAGCTGTGGCGCGAGTTCGTCTCGCCGGACCCCGACGAGACGGCGATTCGGCGCATCGCGCAACGCTTTCGCGATTCGCGCTACGACATCAAGGTCGCGCTCTACGCGATATTCACGTCCGACGGGTTTTACGCCAGCGAGAACCGCGGGGTGCTGGTCAAGTCGCCGATCGATCTGGTGGTCGGCACCCTGCGCCAATTCGAGATGAAGCCAAGCGAGGCGACACCGTTTGCGGTGGCGGCTGCCGGCATGGGACAGAACCTTTTCGCTCCGCCCAACGTCAAGGGCTGGCCCGGCCAGGAAACGTGGATCAATGCCGGCACGCTCCTCGCCCGCAAGCAATTTCTAGAGCGTCTTTTCCGGGGTGATGAGATGTCGTCGCGCATGCTCCCCGGCGCCAATGCACAAGGCACGCTCACCGCCGATGCGGGGACGATAGGCGCGCTTCCCAGACAGGCCATGCAGCCACAGGGTGCACTCGACCCGGAGAAAGCGGGCCAGATTCGCTTTATGCGGGCAATGGAGCGAGTGGTAAGCGGCGTCCAATTCGAAAGCGGCCCATGGCTGGCGCAATTCGACGCGTCGCGCGGGACGAGAAGCCGCAGCGGCGCAGCATCGCGTTTGCTGTTCGCCACGGCGCCCCAGTCGGTGCCGGAAGCGAGCAGCGAGCCCCTGGCGCTGGTTCGCGCCCTGGTTCTCGACGCCGCGTACCAGCTCAAGTAGAGCGCGGAGAAAACCATGGATCGCCGTCACTTTCTCAAGCTTGCGGGCTCGGTTCCGCTGGCCGCGTTGGCACCGGCGCTCATGACCGAAGTTGCCTGGAGCGCAACATCCGCCGGTGTGGACTATCGCAAGCTACTACTGCTGATCGAGCTCAAGGGCGGCAACGATGGGCTCAACACCTTGGTGCCATACGCCAACCCGACCTATTACGCGCTGCGGCCGAAGATTGGAATTCCCCGCGACCAGGTCGTGCAATTGAGCGACAGCGTCGGGCTTCATCCGGCGCTGGAGCCGTTGCTGCCCCTCTGGAAAAATCGCGAGCTTGCGGTGCTGCAGGGTGTCGGCTATCCGGCGCCCAATCTTTCCCATTTCCGTTCGATCGAGATCTGGGATACCGCGTCGAA
>VBDA01000089.1:3853-4349 GCA_005883655.1 Betaproteobacteria bacterium
GGCGGCGGCACTCGAGCGATCGCTCTCGCCAACACCGAGCAGTTCCTGCGTCAGGCGCGACTCGCCACGACTGAGGGCCAATCGCGCAACAGGGCTCTTGCGCACATCCTGAAGGTCGAAGCGGATGTCATCCAGGCCGCGTCGCATCTCAACGCCAACTACGCCTTCAAAACGGAATTTCCGCAGGGCGGATTCGGCAACGCGATCAGGACCGCCTGTCAGATCGTCGCCAACGAGGCCGGCGTCGCCGTCGTCCGCATCACTCTCACCGGTTTCGACACCCACAGCGGCCAGCCGGGCACGCAGGCGCGACTCTTGAGCGAGCTCGCGGGCGGTGTGGTCGCGCTCAAGAGCGCGCTGGAAGAGCTTGGCAAGTGGAACGATGCGCTGCTGTTGACCTATGCCGAGTTCGGACGCCGGCCCAAGGAGAATTTGTCGAACGGCACCGATCATGGCACCGCGAACACGCATTTTGCGCTGGGCGGGCGCGTCGCGG